>RYWL01000064.1:7077-7516 GCA_003979155.1 Muribaculaceae bacterium | reverse complement strand
CCGCCGGTCTGACCGTTGTACGAAACAATCGAGCTGCCCTGAGCCATCTGCGGTGTGTTGCCCTTGTAGTTTACGAGTTTGCCGCATACCACTACTTCGGCACCGACTGCGAGCTGGTCTTCCGAAGTAAATTTGGCACCGTTGAGACCGAGACCGCGATAGATGTTGAAAGTTGTTCCGCCCTCGCTGTCGCCGATGTTGTATGTGGCGTTGCCAAACTGAGTGCTGAGTTCGTTGATAGAGATAATTTTGCCTTTTACATAAAACGAGCTTTCGGTGGTGGCGTCGGCTGCGAGTGCCCGGGTTGCAGCAAGAGCCGCAACAGCGTTATAGGGGTTGGCTTCTGTGCCGTCGCCGCTGGGAGTGTCGCCGCCGGGGTTGTCACCGCCGGTCTGACCGTTGTACGAAACAATCGAGCTGCCCTGAGCCATCTGCGGTG
>RYWL01000064.1:0-7067 GCA_003979155.1 Muribaculaceae bacterium | reverse complement strand
CCGCCGGTCTGACCGTTGTACGAAACAATCGAGCTGCCCTGAGCCATCTGCGGTGTGTTGCCCATGTAGTTGGTAAGCTTGCCGCATACCACTACTTCGGCACCGACTGCGAGCTGGTCTTCCGAGGTAAATTTGGCACCGTTGAGACCGAGGCCGCGATAAATGCTGAAGCCTGTCTGGCCGCTCTGGTCGGCTACTGTATATGTTGCGTTGCCAAACTGAGTGCTGACTTCTTTGATAGCGGTTATTATGCCTTTTACGTATATATCGCTGTCGGAAGTAGCACCGGATGCGAGAGCCTGGGCAGCCGTACGGGCAGCTGCCGCGTTATACGGGTCGGCCTGAGTGCCTGAGCCCGAAGGTGTTTCAGAAGGAGTGTCGGGAGTGCCGCTGCCGCCTTCGAGAGTATAGGCGGTGAGATTCTTAACGCCGGGGCCACCGCAATATTTCATTATGTCGCCCTTGATTGCAAGAGTTTTGCCGATATTGCCGGGAGCATTAGCCAGTGCAAGAGCGTCGCGCATATTTACTGGGAGCTGAACGCCAACGCACTTGCTTGCATCGGTGCAGTCGGCCGTCGGGCCAATCACTAAGTTGGTGGTCGCTGCGCCGTCGGTGCCGAATATAGTGCCTGAGAGCAGAGTAGAGCTGCCTCCTGTGGGCATGAATCCCACAATGTAGCCCTTAACCCATACGCCGCTCTGAACGGCAGCGCTTGTGCTGCTCGGGTTCATGGCCACAATCTGAGATACATTGTATGGAGTAGACTCCTGGCCGTCGCCCTCGGGAATTTCCGAGCCGCCGACTTCGACACCCTGGATAGAGAACGAGTCAGAGTTGCCAGTCACACCGCTTATGCCGTATGTGCCCATGACGGTGCCGAGAGTACCGTTAATCATGATTTCTTTGCCGAGGTTGGAGGGGTTGGCGCTGAGGTTGCCCATTTGCTGGAGCTTCGAGCCGGAAGGAAGCATTACCACGAGGCACTTGCTGTAGTCGTTTGTTGTGGCTGTGGGAGCTATGACGAGAGAGTTGCCGAGGACAGTCGGTGCCGACCATTCGATATCGTTGTTCGATGTTACGGCGGTTACTTCGGGAGCTACTGCGCCGACTATATAACCTTTAATCCAGCCCGAACCGCTCACGCCGGCAGCCTGGTCGGCGATTGCTTCTTCGACGGTGTATGGGTTTTCTTTTGTGCCCGGACGCTCACCGACCTTAATCACACCGTTGCCGTCAATCATGATGATTTGCCATGCGGTGTTGTAGTAGCTGAGGATACCTACGAGGTCGATGTTGCCTACAGGAAGAGTTTCGTTCCAGAATGTGCAGTAACCCGATGTGCGCACTGTGAGGGTGGCGCCGTTGCGGTCCTGGATAGTGGTGTTCTGCTCTTCGTTTGTGGTGGCGTGATAGGCGGAGAATTTACGCTGACCGCCTTCGGTGAAACTTACGTTGCGGAAACGCACGAGCTGGCTCTGCCATTTGCGCAGACCCTCGGGCGTGGTGCTTATTTCGCTGAACGAGTTCACATCGAGAGTGTCGATGTCGGCGGCAATAGGAAGGCCGTTGAGCTGAGCGTAGTTCTGGAAATATTCAAGCGACATGAACGAAACCTGATAGGTGTTTCCGTTCTCGTACCACGACCTGCGGCCGATTTGCTGCAGGCCGGCGTACTTGCCTATGTCCATGCCGGTGACATCGAGCACGATGTCCTGGCCGACACGATAGTTGAGGTAGAGGTTGTAGGAGTCGATGGAGAAAGCCATTGCGGCAGTCTCGTCCTGGATGACGAGGCTCTTGAACACATTGCCTTCTTCGTCCGACGAAATAACGCGGCCGTGGATTATAAAGCGGCGGTCGGGGTCGTCGGCATCCTCTATTGTTTTTGCATAATTGGTTGCTTCGTCCCAGAAAGTCTCCTTAAGCTGGAGAATTGTGGTGTTGGGCTCCACATCCGACTTGGGCACGTTGACGCCGGGAGCGTCGACATCGTCCTGGCATGCGGCTAAACCTGCCGTCATCACCGTCAGCAGAGCCAGACTTTTGATATATGATTTGATATTTTTCATTGCTGTTCAATTTTGGCGATAGGATTATTTATTCCGCTTTGAAAATTTCGATTTTTGTGAAGCGGAACTGTCCGGGCTTGGTCGATTCCGAGCCGAGAGTTGCGATTTCGCCCACGGTGAATGTAACATCGGTGCTGTCGCCAACCCATGTAGCAGTGGTGTCGCCCACGGCCTGAGCCGGGTCCATTTTACCCGATGTTGGAGTTACAGTTGTGTAGCGGAAGTTGTTGTCGGCCGTGATGTGGAACACAATCTTGGCGGCTTTGGGGCCGGAGACCGTAATCGTGTTCTTTGCATAAGTGCGCACTGCGATTGTATTTGTGTGGTAAGCCGGATTGGTAGAGCCCGAAGCCTTCTCGATGTTGATGGTGTAGCCGTCGACAGTAATCGAGCCGGGAAGCTTTCCGTCGAAAGAGCTTGCGTTGACAGTGATAACTTCGCCCGAAGGCACGTCGGGATTGTCGCTGCCGCCGGGATTGTCGCCGCCGGTCTGACCGTTGTACGAAACAATCGAGCTGCCCTGAGCCATCTGCGGTGTGTTGCCCTTGTAGTTTACGAGTTTGCCGCATACCACTACTTCGGCACCGACTGCGAGCTGGTCTTCCGAAGTAAATTTGGCACCGTTGAGACCGAGACCGCGATAGATGTTGAAAGTTGTTCCGCCCTCGCTGTCGCCGATGTTGTATGTGGCGTTGCCAAACTGAGTGCTGAGTTCGTTGATAGAGATAATTTTGCCTTTTACATAAAACGAGCTTTCGGTGGTGGCGTCGGCTGCGAGTGCCCGGGTTGCAGCAAGAGCCGCAACAGCGTTATAGGGGTTGGCTTCTGTGCCGTCGCCGCTGGGAGTGTCGCCGCCGGGGTTGTCACCGCCGGTCTGACCGTTGTACGAAACAATCGAGCTGCCCTGAGCCATCTGCGGTGTGTTGCCCTTGAAGTTTACGAGCTTGCCGCATACCACTACTTCGGCACCGACTGCGAGCTGGTCTTCCGATGTGAATTTGGCGCCGTCGAGACCGAGGCCGCGATAGATGCTGAAAGAAGTGCTGTTTTCGCTGTCGCCTACATTATATGTGGCGTTGCCAAACTGAGTGCTGAGTTCTTTGATAGAAACAACTTTGCCCTTCACGTATACGTCTTTCTCGCTCTGGGCATCGGCTGCAAGCGCTTTGGCGGCAGTCAATGCGGCTACGGCGTTGTAGGGATTCTCTTTCGTACCGTCGCCTTCGGCTTTCTCTTCAGGCACGTCGGGTTTTTCGTTGTCGAAGCCCTCGACACCGTTCACGTCGTTGAGAAGTATCTGCCAGTTGGTTCCGTAATAGCTCAGAATGCCGGTCACCGAACCTTTGCCGTAAGGAATCTCGTCGTTTTTGAACGAAGCAAACGAGCTGCAGCGCACGTTGATGCGGTTTCCGTCGTCATCTTTAATATAGCGGTCGGTTGTAGCCGAGGGAGCATACTGCTGTCCGGCATCTTCAAAGCTTACGCCGTCGATGCGGATGAGTCGGCTCTGCCACTCCATAAGGTCGTTCTGATTCGATTTTGCGGCATTAAGTGTGGCTATTGTGGTGAGGGTGGTGTCGACTTTCGCAGGCTCGGGGAGCGCCATGCGGTTGCGCACCATATGGGCTTTTAGCGTTGACAGAGGCATGCGGTCGGCCTGGTCGCCCGAAATGACGCCAAACGTCATGAGGCCGCGGTAGCCGCCGATTGACATGCCGGTAGCCTTAATCGCCACTTCCTGGCCGAAGGGGAAAATCGTGTAGAGGTCGTATTCGTCGACCGAAAAGTTAATGGCATACTGCTTGCCGTTTTCGTCGACAGTCTGCACTACAATATTCTTGAATATATTGCCCGATTCGTCCGACGAGCACACACGGCCCGTCAGAATGATCGAATCGCCGTCGGCAAGCGTGCCAAGGGTCTGCGGTGCAGTGATGGTTTTCCAGTACTCGGCCTTGAATTCGGGCAGAGTCATGGTGCTTTCCACGTTTTCTGTGGGAGGCATCACCACCGGAGGTGTGGTGAAGTCATCGTCGCAGCTGCTTAAAAGGGCCGAAACGCCGAGAGCGGCCGCTGCGATATATAATAATGTATTTTTCATTATTGTCATGTTTTAAGTTAGAAGCGGATGCCAACATTGAGATACATTCGGAAGCCTTGCGCGTAGCTGTAGCGGTTGGGGAAAGCGGTGCGGCTGTATGCGTCGTTGCCCGAAGTGCGGAGACGGCCCTGCTGATAGGCGTATGTCACAATATTTTTGTTGTTTGTTATGTTGGTGAGGTTCAGGTTTATGTTGAGACTCACTTTGCGGTTTATGTAAATGAGCTTGCCGATAGACGCGTTGAGCGAGTATGCGTTGCGTATTTTGTCCTGAGTAGAGAGTTCTTTCACCTTGGCTTCGAGTTCGTCGACAGAGCCGCCGAAATCTTCCCACAGGTTGGGGAGTGCTTCGTGGTAGCGGGGAGCGAGATTCACGTAAGCGTCGCCCTGCCAAGTGCAATTCACGTTGAAGAACCAGTTGCCGGGAGCAGCCCAGTCGATGCCTACGTTGGCGTTGTACTGGGGAGTAGAGCCTAAGTAATAGTTTTTGAGATAAACGGTCTGAGTTGTATCGGCATACATGCCGTTTTCAAACGAGCGAGTGCCCTCAGGATTGTTCTTGTAGCGGAATCGTGCGTAAGTGCCGGCGAAAGTGGCCGTTACCGACGGGGTTATTTTGTAGGCCATGCCGAGTTCGATGCCCTGATAAGCGCGACGCACACCGGTGAGAATGTAGTTGGTGTATGTCTGGTATTCGTCGTCGTAGAAGCCGTTGCGCTCAATGGCGTTGTCTACATGAGTGTAGAAGCCGGTGAGCGAGCCGCGGAAGCGACGGTAGTTCCACATATAGGAGATGTCGCCCGAGAAGTCGCGTTCGTTCTCTACGTTGTCTACGATTGTATTTTTGATACGGGGTGCGATGAATACCTGGTCGAATAGCGGAGCGCGTGTGCCGTACTCGATGTGAGCCGCAAACTGGTTGCGTCCGTCGACTTTGTAGGTGGCTCCGACTTTGAGGTTTACGTTGTCGAAGGTGAGCGTACGGCTTTTGCCCTTGGAGTCTTCGGGGGCACGTCCGTTGCGCATCTTGCCGTCGCGGTAATACTGAGTGTAGCTCATCTGCAGGCCGTAGTTGATGTCCCATTTGGGAAGGTTGATAACATTCTGCAGCCATGCTTCTGCGCGGAGCGCGTGGATGTCGTAGTCGTAGCCGAAGCGGTCGCCTTTCACTACGCGGCGGTTGGGGTTGTCGAGGTCGTTCTGAAGGTTTTGCGGACGGAGCGAAATCTCGCGGTTGCTGAATGGGTCGATATCGAGCCAGAATTCTCCGCCCATGAGGTCGCGGACGGTTTTGTAGTTGGAGCTACGTGTGTAGTTGAACGAAACACCGCCCTGGAGCGACAGAATATTGCTCAGACGGGTGTTGATGTAAGAGCTGAACATACCCACGAGCTGGTGGTTGATGCGGTTTTCCATAATGTAGGACGAGCCTTTTTTGTCGGCCTCGGGCAGGTTTTCGTTCTGCACGTTGTTGAGGTAGTTGATTTGATAGAGGTCGTCCCACTTGATTTGGCGGAAAGCTTCGTCGTGTTCCCACAGGTCGGTGTAGAGCTCGGCGGCAGCCATGTCGTCGCGGCCTTCGAAGTACGAGGGCAGGTATTTGTAATACGAAGGATTGGGGTCGGTGGCGTTATAGTAGTTGAGTGCGGTGCGGTTGTAGTACACCGAGCGGAACGCAGCCGAAGTGTTCAGTATTGTGTTGTTTTTCTTGTAAAGCCAGTTGAGGATTACTGTGGGGTCGAAAGTCTCGGTGATTCGGGCCGAACGCTTTTCGCCGTTCTGATAGCCCCAGTCGGGGTTGTAGAGGTTTGTGCCGGCGAGGTCGTAGGCTTCCTGCACAACCGGACGGCCGGTGGCGCGCTGTGTGGGGCCGCCGAAGAAGGTGAGGGTAAGCGAGTTCTGCTCGTTGAAGCGTTTTTCGATAGAACCGAACAGACCGCCTGAATTGTAGAACGTACCGTCCATCACGCCTTCTTTGGCGTAGCGACCGATGCCGCTGAATGTGAATGCCCAGCCGTCTTTGTTAAGACCGGTCGAATAAGTGGCCATGCCTCGGAACATGTAGTTGCTGTTTGTAAACGCTACCGAACCGTTGAAACCTGGTGCATAGAGGTCGGTGGTGGTGTTGTAGTTAACACTGCCGCCGATATCGCCGAAGCCATAGTTTGAGGCTTCCATGCCTATTGTCGTGGTTTTGTTGCGGAAAGCGCGGCTTGTCATACCCAGCAGTGTGGAGAAGCTGAAAGAGCCACGGATGAGGTCGTTCATGCGAAGACCGTTGATGTATACGCTCTGATACTGGTTGTCGAGGCCACGGTAGCGGAAATACATCGGGCCGAAGTTATACGAAGCAGTGTTGTAGTACACATTGTTGCTTGCGCCAGAGAGCGAAGCCACCGACTGGCCGGCGCTGTCGTCGTCGTTGAGTACGCTCTCGTCGAACATCAAATCGTCGATTTCGCCGAAAAGCTCGTCGTTGGACGACGGGAAGATGCGTATTTCACCGGCATTGACCGTGCCGCGGCCAATGTGATATTGCTGAACGAAATCGGTAAACCCGTCGTTGGTCACGATAAGATATACGTCCGAGTTGTCCGGCACATCAATGCGGAATTGTCCGTTGAAGTTTGTGCTTGCCTGCACATTGCTGTCGCGGAGCAATACCGTGGCACCGCTGAGCGGGCTCCCTGAATCTCCGTTGACTACCACGCCGGTGAGCGTGGCGGCCATACAGCTGAGCGACGGCAACAATGCTACCGCCAGCGTCAGTAAGAACAGTCTTAGTCTCATATAAATACTTATAAGGTTATATTAGTTTCGCGGTATGATTTGGGTTTCAAAATTAGAGCTTGTTTAAAAACGATTGTTAACAGAAGTGAGTTTTCGGAGAGAAAT
>RYWL01000008.1 GCA_003979155.1 Muribaculaceae bacterium | reverse complement strand
CTGCCGCTCTGCTGTCGGTGTCGGCTTCTGTTCAGGCTTTTGCAGCCGCCACAGACGCCATTTGGCACCTACTTTCATGAGCTGAAGAGCCTCTACCCAGCCGGGGATAACCTGAGTGACACCGAATGTGGCGGGCTCGCCACGGTCGACACTCGAATCGAATACAGTGCCGTCGATAAGCTTGCCTGTGTAGTGCACGGTCACCTGGTCGCCGGCAGTGGGCTGTGCGCCGTCGCCTTCCTTCACAACTTCGTACTGCAGCCCAGAGGGGGTTGTCTTCACTTCAACACGCTTTCCGTTTTCGAGCAGGAACTCGGCACCGGCTTTGGCGTTTACATCGGCCATAGCAGCAGCCTGCTCCTCCTGCTTTTTCTGGAGAGCGGTAAAATATTCATTTATAATTTTTTTAGCTTCGTCGAAGCTGATTCGGGGTGTCTCGCCAAAATATACGGCAGCTACGCCGTCGGCAAAATCCTGAGGGTTAATCTTATCAATGCCTGAGCCTTTGAAATTGTGTCCCATGCTCAGACCGAGAGCATAGCTCAGACGGTCGAATTCTTTTGTGTTCATAGTTAGTCTTGTTATTCTTTGGCAAAATTATACATTTTCACTTAACTTACCAACAGATTAACAAATTAAATAGCCTGCGGTTTATTGACCGTAGCTTTTAATATTAATAAAACCGAGAGCAGTCAAAGCATCAGTCAGGCTCTGAAACGGAGGGCAATTACCGGTTCATTCTCCCACTTTGATAACCCTGCCAAGCAGAGGATACCATAGATAGCCGACGACAGAGCAGCGCCCGAGGCTTCGCATGAGCGATATATAGTTTTCGACCTGTGCAAAGTGCGTTGGACGGGGCTCGGAGGTAAATTTATAGTCGACCACAGTAACCGCTCCGTCGGGAGATATCACCACACGGTCGGGACGAAAAGCCTCGTCGTCATCGGACCTGTAAATCGACCGTTCGGAAAAGACCCGACAATCCGGGTCGAACCAGCTTGCCACAAGCGGGCCCGCTTCATCAAAGGCCTTACGTAGGTCTGCGAGATATTCGTCGGCCGTAGATTGGCCTACACTGCGTCGCTTGCACTCGCGTTCAACCGCACCGGCAAGGTCGTCGAGCACCCGCACGCGCGAAAGCACAGCATGCAGCACATTGCCGCGCTCTGTGGCCGCAATAAATTCGGGTGTGAGGAGCATGGGTGGTGGGTCGGTTATTTCCTTGTCTTCCTCACCTCCGATGTCGAGATGCTGCGACAGCACATCGTCGATAGATATGAGCTGGCGTGCATCATCGCGGAATTCGACCGGATACAGGCCTGCTTCCACGATTGTCGAGTCGCCTTTGCCGTCTTTTACGATTTTCGAGGTAGGTTCGCCTAAAACGAGAGTCGACGATTCACTGCCGAACGCCGAAGCAAGGTCGCAAAGGTTCGCGTCCGACAACTCGTCGGGCTGCATGGGCATGGTTATCGCCGACAGAAGGTCTTGCCCTACTTTCTCGCATTGCGCATGCACTATAAGTTCGCGTGCCGCACGCGTAAATGCCACATACGTTATGTTAAGACTGTCCATGCGGTCGAGAAAAGCGTTTTGCTCAAAGAGAGTCCTGAATGGCGAACGGGCATAGCTCCACAGAGGCGATTTATCGGTAACTTTTACACGTATTACCGGCGGAACAATCTCCGGGTCGAAGCCTTCGAGCCCGTCGAGCTTCAGCCAGAGCTTCTGCTCCGACGAATCGAGTTGCCACGAACAAAAGGGAATGTGTACGCAGTCGCGCTCAAGACCCTTTGATTTGTGGATAGTCATTACCTGCACGGCGTCGAGGTCCGACGACGCCTTAATGGCCCATTTGTCGATGTTGATGTTGTACTGCGAAATAAACGAGGCGAGCGACGGGTCGGCACTCTCCGAGTGCTTCACAACGAGGTCTTGCAACGCAGCGATATAAGCATACTCCTGCCGGCGCTGTTCTTCGGGAATTTTATGCAGAATCACAGCCTCGACAAGCGCAACGAGATTGGCCGGATTCTCGGCACGGATAGCACGGATATCCTTGTCAATCAGCTCCACATCGTTTTTATCTTTTTCGAGGGCGACACGGATTGCCTCCGAGGGGTCGAGACCCTGAGCCCTGAAATAATAGAAACGCGTCATCATCATATCAACTTCGCTGCGGTCGCCGGGCTTTGCCGCACCGCTCTCAGCGCTGTTTTTGCCCGAATATGAGCTCTCCACGAGTTTGAGCATATTCATGACAGTGCGCACCGAAGCCGAACTGCTGAGCAAGAGTGACTCCGACGAAAGAATACGTATTTCGGGATAATTCTCGAGCAGATATGAAACAATCTCATTTGTCTCTCTACGCCAGCGCGCCAGAATGAGTATATCGCGCCATGCGTAGCCGCCCTCGTCGTGCTGTCGGAGAATATCGTGGGCCATCCGGTCGATAACAGCGTTGCGGTCGGCATCATTGTCATCACCAGAACCGGCAAAACTTATGCGTACATAGCCCGGCAAATCGTTTTTCTCCACGGCCTGCACCACATTGCCGTAGCCGGTTGCACCTGCAATCACAGCCATACGCTTGAAGATGGTGTTATTTGCCCGCACAATTGTGCCCGAACTGCGGTGGTTGGTGTTGTCGTCGGTATTGAAGCCTCGGAGATTGCAGTACTGCGACAACTCTTCCTGCACTATATGCCCCAAAAGCTCGCTGTCTGAATTTCGGAAGCGATATATGGCCTGTTTTTCGTCGCCGATGATGAGGTTGTCGAAACCATACGAGAGGCTGTTTTTGACAAGAGGCTTGAGGTTGTGCCACTGCACACCCGATGTATCCTGAAATTCGTCGATAAGTAGATTGGTCAGCTTCGAGCCCAGGCGCTCGTAGATAAACGGCACTTCGTCGTTGCTTATGATGCGCTTGAGCAGCTGGCCGGTGTCGCTGATAAGCACCGTATTGGTACTCCGCAGATACTCGCGCATCTTACGTTGCCAGAGGCCAAAGAATTCGAGCTGCCCGAGACTCTTTTTTATTGCTTTATAGAAATCGGCCTCGCCTAAAGACGCCACTGTAAGAGAGCAAATACGCGAGAGCTCGTTGAGGTATGGCTCGACGACTCCCGACGGTAGTTTAGACTTTTTGAAATTTCCGGCAACAAGAAGTTCATCAGGCGTTTTTTCACCAGACGCCTGTGCCCGCACCGGCACACTTTTCGCTGCTTTTTCGGGCTCGTCGTTGTTTACGAGCCTCCTCAAGGCATTGATTACATTGGCGTTGAAAACATTCTCGGGAATTTCGGCACCGGCTATGTCGCGAAGAAACAATACAAAAGCTTCTGTCGGTGCTACTGTCAACGCAGCGGCTTTCTCATCGAGCACGGCAGAGAAGCGGCTAAGCCGGGCTGGGTCGCTGAGATACTCTGCGAGCAAGCTGTCGAATTTGCCGAAAGTCTCGTCGAGCGAATCCGAAATATTCTTCGCAAGTGAAGCCAGCAGATATCCGTCGCGCGCAAAAAGATTATAACTGTTGCCCGACGAAAGATTCTCTATGGTATATTTCTGCACCCAGTCGAGCAGACGGCGGCTTTGCCGGGGGGAATAGTTGAGGTCGTCGAGCAATAAGGAAATAGTCTGAACAACAGTGTTGTGCACATCGAGCGACAGTTCATAGTCGCCCTGGCGTTCCACCTCTCGCGAGAACGTGCGCAGCACCGTCTGGAAAAACGAGTCGATGGTCTGCACATTGAATTCTCCGTAGTCGAAGAGTAGCTCCGTCAATGCCCGAGAGGCAGCCTCGCATATTTCATCGGCTGTGCATCCGAAGTCGCGGACAAGCCATGCTCCATACAGCGATGTCGCGGGGTTGGCATCGGCGGTGAGGCGCGAGAGTTCCCTTATGATACGCGACTTCATTTCTTCTGTAGCCGCATTTGTAAACGTTATGGCAAGAATACCGCGGTGTCGGTTAGGAATGCGTCGCCGGGTAGAATTATATCGGGCCGAATTGAGATGATATGCTCCGGCGTCGTCCTTCAGACCAAGAAGAATCTTGATATATTCGTAGGCGAGGGTAAAAGTTTTGCCCGAGCCGGCAGAGGCTTTATATACAGTAAGCATCAGAAAGCGTTTTTCTCACCGCCGAAAGCGTTGATTACCGTACGGACAATAATTTTCAGGTCTAGGAGCAGAGTCCAGTTTTCGATATACCATACATCATGTTCCACGCGACGCTCCATTTTCCATAGCTCGTCGGTAATACCACGATAGCCGTTTACCTGGGCCCAGCCGGTGATGCCGGGCTTCACGGCATGACGCACCATGTAGCTGTCGACAAGACTGGTATAAAGCTCTGTGTGCATGAGCATGTGCGGGCGTGGGCCCACCACCGACATATCTCCTCGCAGCACATTGATAAACTGCGGCAACTCGTCGATTGAGGTGCGTCGCAGAAAATCGCCGATACATGTTTTTCGCGGGTCGTTGTGGGTTGCCTGAAGCTTGTCGGCATCGGCATTTACACGCATTGTGCGGAATTTCAGACAATTAAATGTTTTGCCAAGATAGCCCGTGCGCTCCTGCTTGAAATATACAGGTCCGGGCGAAGTAATCTTGATGGCGATGGCCACCGGTATGTATACCAGCGGATAGAATAACAGGAAGAGCGATGAAATGACAATGTCGAAGCCTCGCTTGAGAGCACGGTTGAAAACACTTTGCAGAGGATTACGACGTATCGAAAGCATCGGCAAAGGCCCGATGTTGTGAAACTCCATGCTTCGTGTGAGGGTGCGCGGCAGCTGCGGCACATAATAGAAATCCGATATGTGGTCGTCGCAGATTTTCACCACCTGCGCCAGCGATTCGCTATGCCCCGAGAGTGTGAAAAACACCTGCCGGATATCGTTTTCCGACATGTATTTGTTGAGCTCGGATATAGGTCTGACTTCCCCCAGGTCGAAGCCCGGTTCGGGAGTGTCGTGGAAAAAGCACATGACGCAATAGCCGAAACCGGCATCGGTGCTCATGGCCTCATAAAGGCGGCGAGCGGTGCGTCCGGTGCCCACAATCACCACACGAGTAAAGTTGAATCCCCTGCGGCGGTAGGCCTTGAGTGCATAAGAGCCCCCTGTGCGAAAAGCCGTCAGGGCAATGGCAAGCAGGCCATAGTAAGTGAAGAATGCCCTCGCCGGAAACACTGTTATGCGCAGAAACGCTTCCATTGAGAGCAAAAATACGGCATGGGCGGCAACTGTGAGCAAGGCATTGCGCATAACACGCTCCATGCGTATGGCCCGTAACTCATGCCGACTCCAGCGAGTGAACATGATTACAGGAAAGTAGCCCACATTAATCACCAGCCACAATTCACGCAGCTGGCCGGACACTGTCTTTACAACCGGAAACAGAGATATGACAATCCAAAAGAGTACATTGATTACCACGAGGTCGCCAATGTTGAAAAGCAGATTGATATATTGACCGAAACCGGAGCGCTGAGACGTGCTGCTCATTTACTACAGAATACAGAGATAAAACCGCGTCGCGACTTGTTGTGAAGTCTTACGACGCGGTTTTTTATTAGATAATTAAGCTTGGATATTTCCGTCGAGAAGCGCGATTTTCTCTTCAAGCTCCGCGATATCGGCTTTAAGACGGCCGATACGACGCTCGAGGTCGAGCATGAGGGAGTTGCCCGATTTAGACTTCGAGTTGAGGAAGCCGAGATTGTTTTCGTAAGTGCGCAAATCGTTACGACGTGCTTCAAGAGCACGCACCAGACGCTCGCGCTCGCGGAAGAGCTTGTTGTCGTCGCCCTTCATGTCGTTTACCGACGCCTCGAAGCGCTGACGGCGGGCGCGCGATTCGGCAATTGCAAAATGGTCGCGGACAGCATCGACGGCGGCACGGTAAGCTTCGTAGAGCTTGTCTTTTTCGCGGAAGGGTACATGTCCTATTTCCTTCCAGCAATCCTGGAGCTTGCGGAGTTCTGCGATGGCAGCGTCTTTGTCGGCGGCCTCGTCGGTCAGGGCCGAAAGACGGCCTATGATTTCACGCTTTGCACGCAGATTGGCCACTTCGGCATTGCGTGTGCCCGAACCTTCTTTTTTTTTGCGTTCGAAGAAAGCGTCGCAAGCTGTTGTGAAGCGCTTCCAAAGCTCATCGGAATATTTTTTAGGAATTGCTCCGATGCTCTTCCACTCTTTCTGCATGGCAACGAACTCATCTGTGGCCTTGCGCCAGTCGGAGCTCTCCTGCAGGGCTTCAGCACGGGCCACAAGTTCCTGCTTGTGAGTGAGGTTTGTCGAGAGTTCCTCGCGTGTAGTGCGGTAGAATTCGGCCTTTGCGGCAAAGAAATTGTCGCAGCACTGACGAAAACGTGCAAAGAGCACACGGTTCATCTTCTTTGAAGCGAATCCGAGTTTGCGCCACTCTTCCTGCATGGCCTGAATCTGCTTTGTGACATCTTCCCACGCGGCAAAAGTCTTGAGAGCCGAAAAATCGACAGCTTCGATTTTCTCGCAGAGAGCATTCTTGGCGGTTTCGTTTTCGGCTTCGCGAGCCTTGCGCGCCTCGAAGAAAGCTTGATATCGTTTGTTTATTTCGGCAGAAGCCTCGCGGAAAGAATTCCATATTTCGTCGCGAAGCTCTTTAGCCACAGGGCCAATCTGGCGCCATTTGTTGTGGAGGTCTTGCAGACGTCGATATGCACTTATCACATCTTCTTCGGCAGCAAGAACGCGAGCCTCGGCAAGAAGAGCTTCCTTATCGCTAAGATTTTTTTTGAAATCATAGTCGCGGAGCTCCTTGTTGATTTTCAGATTATCGGAGTAATACTCGCGCGCCTCCTGGAAACGCTTCCAGACAGCAGTCTCCTCAGTGGGGTCGACCTCGCCAACGGCATTGAATTCGTCCTGCAGCTCTCGATATCGTGGGAAAGTGCGGTTTACATTGTCGGTGTCTTCAGCGAGCGCGTTGATTTCTGCAATTATTGCGTTTTTGCGCTCGAGATTTGCCGCTTTGAGAGCTTCCAGCCGGGCTACATACTGAGCCTTGCGTGCTCTCAGAGCCTCAATGGCCTGCTCGAAGCGAGTTTCGGTTTCAGAGGGAGCGGCCTGAGCGTCGGCAGACTCGTCGGAAGTATCAACAGACTTATGGAGCATGCTGAAATGCTGTCTCAGACGGCGAATTTCGTCGTTGCTGATATCGGCGACATCCTTTTCCATCAAAGCAAGGGCATCGGCCAGAAGGCTTTCAGCGGTCATTTCACGGTTAGCATCCTTGGCAACGGCTTCTTCGCCTTGCGTCATAATGGCTTCGGCTTCTACCTCTGCCTGAGGCTCGGGAGCAGCACTGTCGGCCGCAACATTCTCGATACCGGCATCCGCTGCGGCTGCGGCTGCGTCGTTGAAGTTCTCTGCCTTGGGCATTTGGGGCTCAAGGGTGGGGTCTTGCATGTCCATAACTGTTTAAAAATAAGGTTAAGGCAAGAGCCATGCCATTACTTTCCAAAATACAAGAGTGTCTTACATAGGGCAGACAGGCCTGGGAATCTTTGCCGCCCCAAAAATACGCAAAAAATCTTTAATAAAATGGATTTTGCAAAAATTTTATTGCATATCGAGTAATTTGTCTTTAGCTTAGTCTGAAAATCGGGCAAAATCGAGCCCTAATTGATTTGGTATAATGAACATTCGAAATGCCGCCACAAACGCTCCGGGAGGTGCGATAGCAGGATTACGATTGTCGCGTTAACATCTTTGAGCATTATTTATAGATAAAAAGTGACCTACATGGAGCGACAAGTATATGACATTCCGTTTTTTCTTTTTAATTTTGCAGATTAGAGGCGAAGCATATTCGCCGTTCAACCAATCACAGCACAAGCAACAACCGACAATGCACAGACACCTCTCAGCGATAATCGCAGCCGCCGCAGCTCTCATGTGCGGCGAAGCCATGGCCTGCACAAGCCTAATAGCCACTCCCGGAGCAACGGCCGAGGGCAGTTCGATGGTCACATACGCGGCCGACAGCCACACACTCTACGGTGCTTTATATAAGCAGGATGCCGCCGACCACGCTCCCGGTGCGATGCGCAACGTAGTGGAGTGGGACACCGGCAAGCTTCTGGGACAGATTCCCGAAGTGGTGCACACATATTCGACCATAGGCAATATGAACGAACACGGCCTCACTATATCCGAGAGCACATGGGGCGGACGCGATGAGCTCGCCGGCTCGGGCCTGATTGACTATGGCTCACTGATTTACATCACTCTCCAGCGTGCAAAAACAGCCCGCGAGGCAATAAAAGTGATGACCGACCTTGTGAACACCTACGGCTATGCATCGAGCGGCGAATCTTTCTCCATTGCCGACCCCGGCGAAGTATGGATAATGGAGCTGATTGGCAAAGGCAAGAGCGACAAAGGCGCAGTGTGGGTTGCCCGTCGTGTGCCCGACGGATACATATGCGGACACGCCAACCACTCGCGCATACACAAATTTCCGCTCAAAGACAAGGAGACACTCTACTCTCCCGACGTTATATCGTTTGCCCGCAAGCAGGGTTATTTCGATGGGAAAGACAAAGATTTCGACTTTTCGCGTGCCTATGCTGTGACCGACATCGGTGCAGTCCGCGGCTGCGACGCTCGTGTATGGAGCTTCTTCCGCAAATACACCTCGCCCGACGAGATGGACGTATACCAGCCCTGGATTCTTCTTGCCGAAGGCGAGCCTCTGCCGCTGTGGGTGAAGCCCTCGCGGAAACTCACCGCCCACGACCTCAAATGGATGATGCGCGACCACTTCGAAGGCACCGTGCTCGACATGACACAGGATATAGGCGCCGGACCCTACGACTGCCCCTACCGCTGGCGCCCGATGACATACACCGTTGACGGCAGTGAATACACCCACGAGCGCGCCATTGCCACTCAGCAGACAGGCTTCTCGTTTGTAAGCGACATGAACAACAATCGCCCCGAAGTGATGAAAGGCATACTGTGGTTTGGTGTCGACGATGCCAACACCTGCGTGTATGTGCCTGTGTTCAACAGCGCCACCGCAGTGCCACGTTCGCTCGACGAAGCTACAGCCGACCTTCTTACCCTGTCGTGGGACTCGATGTTCTGGGTAAACAACTACGTTGCCAATCAGGCATATAACCGCTACTCTCAGATGATTACCGACATACGCCGCGTGCAGGACGGTCTTGAAACAGCCATGACCGGTGCAGTTGCCGATATCGCCGGCAAAGTCGCATCGATGGACAAAACCACTGCCACAGCCACTCTCAACAGCCTCACCGACTACTGGGCTGAGAAAACTACTGCCGACTACAAGCAGCTCGGCGACTATCTGCTCGTAAAATATCTCGACGGCAACATCAAGAAAGAAGCCGACGGCAAATTCAGCCGCACCGCCGACGGCATGCCCGTATCGCCCGTCTTCGGAGGCTATAACGAACGCTATTTCCGCTCGATAGTCGAAGATGCCGGAGAGCGTCTCAAAGTAGGCGATGCCAAGCAATGATTTTTTTCAACAAACAGACACACAACTCCTATTATTTATAAAATGGAAATCAAACCCGGAAAATACTTTGAAATAGCATATCAGCTGTTCCGCATCAATGCCGACGGCAGCGAAACACTCGTACACGAAGTCACAGCCGACGACCCCGACCGCGCAGTGTGCGGCAAAACCCTCGGCTTTGTCGAAGCCCTCGACGAGGGCCTCCTGGGCATGAAAGCCGGCGATAAATTTGACTTCACGGCAGACCCCGACAAAGCGTTCGGCCCCTACTCCGAAGAAGAAATCTACACAATTCCCCGCGAGCAGATGACTGTCGACGGAGAATTCAAAGAAGAGATGTTCACACCCGGAGCTCTTATTCCCCTCATGACTCCCGACGGCTACCGCATCGACGGCGTAGTGGTAAAGCTCACCCCCGAAGCCGTGGTGCTCGACCTCAACCATCCTTTGGCCAAAGACCGCGTGCACTATAAAGGCGAAATAATCACCGTTCGCGAAGCCACCGAAGAAGAACTCAACCCCCAGCACGGATGCTGCGGAGGTTGTGGCGGCGGTTGCGGAGAAGGAAGCAGTTGCGGCGACGGATGCTGCGGAGGATGCTAAGAGAGTAGACCGGTGCTCGCAGCCAGCCACATAAGCAAAACGTTCGGCAATCTTGAGGTTCTCAAAGATATAAATCTCGAGATAGAGTCATCGCGCATAACTACAATTGTGGGCCCCAGCGGAGCCGGCAAGACAACACTGCTTCAGATTTTAGGAACACTTATGTCGCCCGACCGCGGCGGGAGCGTGCTCTACGACGGCACCGACGTGACATCGCTCCCCGACAATGCCTTATCGCGCTTCCGGAACCTCAACATCGGCTTTGTGTTTCAATTTCATCAGCTGCTGCCCGAGTTCAATCTGGTAGAGAACGTGGCGATGCCTGCGCTGATTGCCGGACAAAAACGCCGCGAGGCATTCGACCGCGCCCGGCAGCTGTTGGGCAGGCTCGGACTCGAAGGACGCGACGAACACCGCCCGTCGGAGCTTTCGGGCGGAGAGTGCCAGCGAGCCGCGGTTGCACGGGCTCTAATCAACAGTCCGCGCGTCATATTTGCCGACGAACCCTCGGGCAGCCTCGACAGCCACAACAGAACCGAGCTACACAAACTCTTTTTCAACCTGCGCGACACAATGGGTGCGACTTTTGTTATCGTTACCCACGACGAGACTCTCGCCGCCGACTCCGACACTATAGTCCACATGGCCGACGGCACAATCAAATCTGTAGACCGCAAAGTCAAATAATAACCTTCAAAGAAAACAGATATCAATCATGCAAACAAAAAACATTTTCCACTCCCTTCTCGCCGTAGCGGCAGCATCGCTTTTCACCGCCTGCAACAGCGATGAGCCCAATAATCCGGAAAACAACCGTCCGGTGTTCACCGACATCGTCACTGTTTCGTCAATGGGCAGCGCCTCCACCGAATTCACATTCCGAAAAATAGACGACAGCCCACTGGTGACACTCACAGTAAACCAGGCTGCCAACCCCAACAACGTAAAAGTAGGTGACCGCCTTGCAATCTCGTACCGCAGCGATGCCAACACTCAATATGTTAGCTCTGAAATTCAGGTACTCGGCATCACCGGAACAGCAGGTAACGGCAAAGCCATTCCTGTAGGCAAAGCCATCGACAACAGCAACTGGTTCAGCAGCACAATCTCGAAACCCGTGCTTCAGCGCTCGGGCGAGTACGTGAACGTACAGTTCTTCTCGTCGATGTATCCCGAGTCGGCAACCATCAAAATGGTTATTGACGAATCGACCATCAACGACACTTTCCCAACAGCTTACATCTTGTTCAACGGCAGCTACGCACAAACACCCGTAAGCTACGTATACTTTATGTCGTACTCGCTCACCGAGCTGTGGGCCGACCCCAACGTACAAGGCCTCAACATTATCTATCAGATCAACGAAGGCCCGAAGACCTACACAATCAACCGCCCCGGACACTCACAGGAAATTCCCGTAGAATAATAAAACTTAAATAATGGATAACAACAATGCAAAACAGGAGCTCAAAATAGAGCTCACACCCGAAGTGGCTGCAGGCCATTACTCTAACCTCGCGGTAATCACTCACTCGCCCAACGAATTCTTCATCGACTTCATCGCCGTTGCTCCCAACATGCCTCAGGCAAAAGTGCAGAGCCGAGTAATCATGACTCCCGAGAACGCCAAGAACCTTCTTTACGCGCTCAGCGACAATGTAAAGAAATATGAGCAGACCTTCGGCGAAATCAAGCACCGTGTGCCCGCAAACGCCCCCAAAAACGGCAACGGCGGCATCCCCAACCCCTTCGAAGCATAAATAAATCCACCATACGCGGAGTCATGGGTCCGGAAATCGGGCTCATGGCTTCCGCAATTATTTACGGAGCCAAATGAAAGACAATCAGTTCTCCATATACAATTCGATGAGCCGCACCAAAGAATTGTTCAAGCCACTTCACGCCCCCATGGTAGGCATGTATGTCTGCGGCCCCACGGTTTACGGCGACGGCCATCTGGGCCATGCCCGTCCGGCCATTACTTTCGACATCGTCTTCCGCTACCTCACGCATCTGGGCTACAAAGTGCGCTACGTGCGCAACATCACCGACGTCGGTCACCTGGAACACGACGCCGACGAGGGCGAAGACAAAATAGCCAAGAAAGCGCGGCTCGAACAGCTTGAGCCCATGGAAGTTGTGCAGCACTATCTCATACGCTACCACAAGGCCATGGATGCCCTCAACGTGCTTCCGCCGTCAATCGAGCCGCACGCCTCAGGCCATATCATAGAGCAGATTGAGTATATCAAGTCTATTCTCGACAGCGGCTATGCATATGTTAGCGAAGGCTCCGTATATTTCGATGTGCCCAAATTCAACAAAGACTACGGCTACGGCCGCCTTTCGGGTCGAAACATAGACGAACTTCTCGCCACGACACGCCAACTCGACGGCCAAAGCGAAAAGCGCAATCCGGCCGACTTCGCGCTGTGGAAAAAAGCGTCTCCGGAGCACATAATGCACTGGCCCTCGCCCTGGAGCGAAGGCTTCCCGGGCTGGCACCTCGAATGCTCCACCATGAGCGAAAAATATCTCGGAAAGGAATTTGACATACACGGCGGCGGCATGGACCTCAAATTTCCTCACCACGAATGCGAGATAGCGCAGAGCGTGGCCCACAATCATGCCCCGGCAGTGCACTACTGGATGCACAACAACATGATTACTATCAACGGGAAAAAAATGGGCAAGTCGCTGGGCAATTTCATCACCCTCGACGAGTTCTTCACCGGCAACCATCCGCTGCTGGAGCAGGCATACTCGCCCATGACAATCCGTTTCTTCATTCTCCAGGCTCACTATAGAGGCACCGTCGACTTCTCGAACGAAGCCCTCAAAGCCGCCGAAACCGCACTCGGACGCATGCTCGACGGATACCGCCGTCTCGGCGAACTGAAAGCATCGGAGACCTCGACTGTAGATGTAAGCAAGCTCGAAGAGCAGGCATACGCCGCCATGGACGATGACCTGAACACACCGGTGCTCATCGGCGTGCTTTTCGAGGCCGTGCGCATTATCAACCAAGTGAAAGACCATGCCGGCTCCGCCACACAGGCCGACATCGACACTCTGCGCAAGCTTATGGATACTTTCCTCATTGAAATTCTCGGCATAATGCCCGACGGAGGCAAAGGCGATACGGCTTCGACCATGAAACCTTACCGCGAGGCCGTTGACCTTGTGCTCGACATACGCTCAAATGCAAAGAAAAACAAAGACTGGGCCACTTCCGACCTTATCCGCGACCGCCTTGCAGCCATCGGCTTCACGGTGAAAGACACCAAAGACGGTGTCGAATGGTCGCTCTGACAAAATAACGACGCATGAACATCGACACAGAGCTCATACGCAGCTATCTCGAAGAGCTGCACATAAGCCCCCAGACCGACGAAGACGGCGACCTGATAATACTCCAGGAGGCCGACCGAGACTTCGGCCACGATGTATATATATTCGTGGTAGTGCGCAACAACTATCTCCGGTTTCAGGCCGGCGCTCCCGATTACAAGCCGGCAGAAGGCCTCGACCCTCTTTATATGGTAAACAGGCACAACTGTCGCCGCATGATGCCCATTGCCACAGTGCGCAACGGCGAAATACGCATGGAGTACTCTTTTCTTCTCGACGAAGAAGTATCGAAAGAGTACATCGTGGAAAACTGTCTCAAACTCACAATCGGCAACATATGGAGGGCCTTTGTAGAGCTTGAGCTTCCCGACGACAAATAAACATTGGCCTGAATCAGGCAAGCAACAAATAAAAATCAATTCCCGACCATTGCCGGGAATTGATTTTTATTTGTTGTTGACTTTACTCGGCGGCAGTAGCCTGAGGACCGAAAATACGGTTTATCTCACCGGCCCACTCCTTGTGGTTGCGAGCCTCGCTATTATAATTCCAGAGGAAACCGCCGACAGCGCCATCGTTGTCGCGCCAATTTTTGAAGCGTCGTTTCATGGCCTCGATGTCGGAGCTGGCCTCGCAGTCAAAGCCCACATACATGGGTATGTTTCCGAAGACTTTCCAGTCGGCAGGCTTGTTGCGTGCGCCGCCGCCATATATCTGAAGGTATACGAGCTCGCACGCACCGGGTGCAGCCTCGTTGAGCTTAGCCACAAATTTTTCCCAATACTGTTTATTTGTATATGGAGCTATTGTTGTCTTGAACCCAATGTCGGCAAGCATGCGGTGGAATGCCACGGACTCCTCTAGATTATAATCCTGCTCCTGGTCGTTGTTTACTGCCACGATTTCGGGAATAGCCTCCTTGAGAGCCTTGAAATTGCGGTAGAGCACGGTCTCCTCGCCGATGCCGTCGCGCTCGATAATTTTCTTGATATTTCCGTAAGAGCCATTTTCCCAGCCGCCGATACATATTTCCAGACGGTTGATAGACGTAGGCTGCTTAAGCAGCGACTGCACATCGCCTACATATTGCGGCTGGCATTCGGCGAAAACGTAAACGCCGTCGCGGCATATAACACCTCCGGCTTCGGCAGGTGTCTGAGTGCTCCAGTTATAATCCGTGGTCAGCGAGCCGTCTTCCTCCACATTCACATTGAAGAGAATTGCCGTGGTATAGCCCGACATACGCAGGTTATCAATTGCCGTCTCTCTGTTTCGGCGTATATGACCGCACGCATAAATCGCCGACTGGGCATATAAATCGGCAGCTCCGGCCAAAAGCAAAACCGACAATAAAAGCAGATGTGTAAAGCCTGATTTCATACTTATGATAATGATTAATAAATTGATTAGATGCACTGCATGAAGCAAAATTACAAAAAAAATCGTTTTTACGCGTAAGTGAGGCGCAATTGTCGATTTTTTTGTAATTTTGCGAATTAATGTGCATACATGACAACGCTTAAAACAATAAACCGCATCCACGCCACCGAACTCGAGCAGCTCAACGAGCGCATCAGGAGGGTTCTACAGACCGACAACTCTTTGATGAGCAATATAGTGCTGTCGCTGCTGCGAACCCGCGGCAAACAACTCCGCCCACTGTTGCTTATGATGTGCGCCGGCTTGTTCGGAAAAATTGACGACAAGGTGCTTTCAGCGGCAGCCTCTGTAGAACTGCTTCACAATGCATCGCTGATACACGACGATGTGGTAGACAACTCCATGACCCGTCGCAGCCAGCCCACAGTCAATGCTGTATGGGACAATCACATAGCCGTACTCGCCGGCGACTACTTCACTTCGTCGGCCATGCAGGAGGCCATATCGACCGGCGACATACGTATTGTCGAGTCGCTGTGCAAGCTCGGCCGTCAGCTATCTCTCGGCGAAATCGACCAGATATACAACGCACGCGAGCACACCCTCGACATCAACGGTTATTTCCGCATTATAGACTATAAGACAGCATCGCTATTCGTGTCGAGCGCCGAAATGGGATGTTTCGCCGCCGGAGCCCCCGACGAAGCCCGGAAAATACTGGCTCAATACGCCTTGCTGTTTGGTCGCTGTTTCCAAATCCGCGATGACGTGTTCGACTACTATCCGGCCGAACAGATAGGCAAGCCCACCGGAAACGACCTCCGCGAAGGCAAGGTGACACTTCCGCTGCTTCACGCACTTGAAGACAAATCAACCCCCGGCCACGCCCATGTATGTGCCCTGCTGGCAAAAGACAGCCTCAGCGACGAGGAAATAAGCTTCATACAGGCATTCGCACGCGACAACGGCGGCATCGACTATGCTTTCGAAGTGATGCTTGAGCTTCGCGAAAATGCTGTTGCCGGCCTGGCAACGCTGCCCCAGTCGCCCATCCGCGACGAGCTTGCCGAGCTGTTCGACTTTATCATTGAACGCCAGTTTTAAACACCTCACATGGCATATCACAAAGGAATCGCCAATGGCATGAGAGCACTTGTTTGGCTGTGTATGGCCGCATTGTTTGCGGCCTGTGCCAATATGGGGCGACCCGAAGGGGGCGCTCGCGACGAGCTGCCTCCTGTTTTTATGCGCTCCGACCCTATGCCAGGAGCCACAAATGTGAATAAGAACCGTCTCACAGCCACATTTGACGAAAACATACAGCTCGAAGACGCGTTTTCAAAAGTCGTTGTATCGCCGGCTCAGAAAACACCGCCCCGCGTATCGGCCAACGGACGGCGCCTCACCGTCGACTTTCAGGACACTCTGCTGCCCAATACCACATATACCGTTGACTTCGCAGATGCCATAAAAGACCTCAATGAAGGCAATATCCTTGATGGATTCGCCATAGACTTCAGCACCGGCGACACCCTCGACACCCTCCGCATATCGGGCATAGTGCTTCAGGCCGAAAATCTCGAGCCGGCCCAGGGCATGCTCGTAGGTGCTTATTCGAACTACACCGACACGTCGCTCACTACACAGCCGTTCGACCGTATTGCACGCACCAACCAGCTCGGACAGTTCACAATACGCAATCTCAAACCGGGCAAATACCGCATTTTCGCAATCAACGACGTAAACCGCGACTACCACTGGGACAAGTCGGAAGACGTGGCCTTCTATGACGAATACGTGTCGCCCACTACTGAAGCCATAACTGTCACCGACACCCTTTTCGCCGCAAACGGCGAAGATTCGCTCGTATCGCATCCGGGTATACGCTATATGCCCAACGACCTGCTGCTGACGTGGTTCAACGTGGGATACAAACCTCTGTATATGACCGACAGCAAACGCGAAGACCGGCGGCGAATCATCTTGCGTTTCTCCGCACCGATGGACACCCTGCCCTGTATAACAATCGCCGACGGAGCTCCCGACATAGGCCGGAGCATCGACGAATGGGCTATGCTGAAGGCCAATGCCACTCTCGACTCTCTTGAGTACTGGATTGCCGACACCGTGGTGATGAATGCAGACTCACTGCGCCTTGCCGTGAATTATCTCAAGACAGATACCGCCGACCGTATTGTGTGGACCACCGACACACTGCGCTTTTTCTTCAAAACTCCCAAAGAGAATAAGAAAGACAAGAAAAAGAAAGACGCCAAGCCTGCATTTATCGTCGACACGATTACGGGCGACACCACATTCCTGCCGCCGCCCGACCTGGAATATCTGGGCATGAAACAGCCCGGCGGCACACAGGAGCTCAACCGTCCGTTTTATTTCGAGGCCGTAGCACCAATCGCTACAATCGACACCGCCGGCGTGCATATGGATATACTTGTCGACACGCTCTGGCAGGCTGTTCCCTTCAAAATTCAGACCGACAGTCTCAATCCGCTCATGCGCCGCCGCATCGACCTGGAATGGAAAGGAAACGACAAATATCGCTTCACAATCGACTCGCTGGCCATACACAGCATCTACAACACGTGGAACCGCCCTCTGAAGCAGGAATTCACCGTGCGTCCCCCCGAAGACTACTCCAGCCTTCGCTTCACACTCCCCGGACTTGACTCCGTACAAGTGGTGGTAGAGCTGCTCAACAGCTCGGATGCGCCGCAATACCGAGGCATAAAAGCCGCCGGCGAAAGCGATGTGCTCTTGAAATTTCTCAATCCGGGCACTTACTACGCCAGGCTGTTCATCGACAGCAACGCCAACGGTAAATGGGATACCGGCAATCCTGTCGACTCCATTGCCATGCAGCCGGAAGAAGTGTATTACTTCGCAAAAAAACTCGAGTTGAAAAAGAACTGGGACATAGAGCAGACATGGATTGTTGACGAGCTACCCGTCGATGCACAGAAGCCTTATGCGGTAAAGAAAAACAAGCCAAAGCTCAAGCGCGGCGAGAAATCGCCCGGACAGGACGATGAAGACGACACCAGCGAGGAGGATATGAATTACAATCCCTTCGACCGCACCGGACGCAATTCGCGCGGACAACGCACCAACCGGACGGGACAAACATTATAACCGGACATATGAAAAGAACTGTTACAGTTTATTGCGCATCGGCACGCAATATCGACCCCATATACACAGCTACAGCCACACAACTCGGCAAGGCTCTCGCTCTGAACGGCATACATCTCGTAACCGGGGGCGGCGCCACCGGCCTGATGGGCGCAGTTGAAAACGGCGCCCTCGAAGCCGACGGCGAGGCTACGGGCATCATTCCCGAGTTCATGTACGAAAACGGATGGCAGCACAAAAGTCTCACCCACCTCGAGATAGTGCCCGACATGCACGCGCGCAAATCACGTATGGCAGAACTTGGCGACTCAGTGATAGCTCTGCCCGGCGGCATAGGCACCTTCGAAGAACTGCTCGAAATAATCACATGGCGACAGCTCGGCCTCTATCATGGCAATATTGTGATATTCAACGTGAACAATTACTACGCTCCGTTGCTTTCGATGTTCGAACAGGCTATCGGGCAAGGATTCATGCGCAAAGAGTACCGCAGCCTTTATAAAGTGACCGAAAGCGTAGAGGAGACAATCGCCGCCGTTCTTGCCGAGCCCGAGCAGCGCATTTACCCTCAGAAATTCTGACAAACCGTGCCCGATTCAACCGCCATAGCAACGACACCTGCCGAAACAGGCCTGAACACTCCCGTGCACAGGCCCGAGGCCACAGTGCCACCGCCGGCATCGAGCTATATACTGCCCAAAGACTTCGCCGAGGCTGATTACGGCGGCATCTGCACCTCGATAATAGATTCGATAGGCGCAGATACCGTAAGCGGCCGCATACCACACTTCATACCGGTCGAAGACGCTGAATTTCTAAGGCTTCAGGAAAAATTCGACAGCATAGCGGCAGCCTCAGTGACGCCGGAGATGCCTTCGGGCGCAGAAGTTGGGCTTGCACCGGATGCACTCCCGTCAAACACGGGCAACGACTCCGCGCTCATCGTTCTGATGATGGGCATTCTCGCGTTGCTCGGGTTCAGCGGCGGCAGCATATGGCGTGCCCTGCGCACCTATCGCCACGACCTGTGGAATATCCGCCGCCCCAATGTATTCGACGACGAACACACCGTGCCGCTTTCTACCGGCATACTCCTTGCCGTAAACACAATCGTCTTCGGCGGTATTGTGCTCTACACACTGGCCGGAGAGCCGACATACGACGGCTTCGGGCCGATAGGCATATCGATAGGGATAATGGCGGCATATTATATCTTCCGTCTCACAGCATATGAAGTGGTTGGTTATACATTCGGCACACCCGAAGGACGTCGGCGCTGGCTCGATGGCTTTTTTGCGACCGAAGCCTTCACAGGCATCGTACTCATACTTCCGGCTATTTTGCTCCTTCTACAGCCGCGATGGCATAGCGCGCTCATTATTTTCTCATTAACAGTCGTTATAGTCGCACGATTGATATTCATTTGCAAAGGAATTCGCATTTTTTATGTGAATTTTAGGTCTTTGCTTTATTTTATTTTGTACCTTTGCACTCTCGAAATAGTACCATTATTAGCTTTATATGGCTCGTGCGCATATCTGCAGTGATATGCGACATACCATTGCATATAAATCCAATAAAGTGAAGACAAAAAAGATTCTGGTCTCCCAGCCCAAACCAACCTCCGACAAGTCGCCCTATTTTGACCTCAGCGAAAAATACGGCGTCGAAATAGTATTTCGCCCTTTTATCAAAATCGAAGGTCTTTCTGCCAAGGATTTTAGGGCACAGAAAATCAACATAGCAGATTTCAGTGCGATTATCTTCACGGCCAAAACGGCAGTCGACAACTTTTTCCGTCTCTGCGAGGAGATGCGCGTAACCATTCCCCCTACACAGAAATTTTTCTGCTCGAGTGAATCAATCGCAAACTATCTGCAGAAATATATCATCTATCGCAAGCGCAAGATTTTCGCTTCCAAGACAGGAAAAATCGCCGACCTTCTTCCGTCGATGCAAAAGCACAAGACCGACAACTATCTGCTTATTGTGAGCGACGTAAACAACGGTAGCGAGGCAGCATTCCTGGCCGCTAACAAAATCAATGTGACCCAGGCCGCGATGTACCGCACGGTGAGCAATGACTTCACCCCCGATGAAGCTTTCGACTATAACATGCTCGTATTCTTCAGCCCCCAGGGTATAGAGTCGCTGCTCAAGAACTTCCCTTCGTTCGAGCAGGGCGACATTGCCATTGCAGCCCTCGGCACAGCCACAGCCAATGCAGTGAAGGAAGCAGGCCTGCGTCTCGACGTGCCAGCTCCCACTCCTGAAGCGCCCTCGATGCCTGCGGCAATCGACCTCTTCCTCTCAAAACAGTAACTATCACTCCGCCGTGAAAAAATTCGGCCTATATAAAAAGGAAAAGTTGTGTTCCTCCAGAGCTGTAGAGATACTCTTCAGCCCGGGAGGAGCTGAGTTTTCGCGTCTCTGCTATCCGCTTAGAGCCGTTGCCCGACGCAATGCCCTGCGGAAATCCGACGCGCCGGTCGCTTTTCTCATCACAGTGCCGAAAAAACGGCTCCGTCATGCTGTTGACCGCGTACAGATGCGTCGCCGCATACGCGAATCATATCGTCTCAACCATCATGACTATCCCGTGGCCGACAGCGAACGCATTGATTTGGGTCTGGTATATGTGGCCGACAAACTCATGCCTTACTCGGCAGTGGAAAAGGCCATGAAAAAAATTCTCTCCGAGCTCTCCGCTCACTTCTCCGGCAAACAATGACAGCGCCATCGCTGATACGCAGAGCTTTTGTGTGGCTGCTGACACTGCCGATACTGTTTTACAGAGCCTGCATATCGCCTATGTTTCCGCC
Source organism: Muribaculaceae bacterium (assembly GCA_003979155.1). Classification (GTDB taxonomy): domain Bacteria; phylum Bacteroidota; class Bacteroidia; order Bacteroidales; family Muribaculaceae; genus CAG-873. The sequence continues at coordinate 22,160 of RYWL01000008.1, read as the reverse complement.
TTGTTGCCGTTTTACCCCCACATGCAGCGCATACGCCCTTGAGGCACTGCGCAAACACGGTCCTGTAAAAGGACTATGGCTCGCCATAAAACGCATACTCCGATGTAATCCGTGGGGTGGCAGCGGCTACGACCCCGTACCATGAAACCAGAACTGAAAGATTTCTCCGACATACACACTCACGGACGCACCGGGGCCGATATAATCACATCTGTAGAGCCCGACGAAAAGCTTTGGGGCGAGTACGGCACCGCATGGTACAGCGTTGGCATACATCCCTGGAGCACTGCGAAGCCTGTAGCTGCCGAAACAATAGAAAGACTGAGACGACTCGCACGAGACCCTCGCGTTGCAGCAATCGGCGAAGCCGGTTTCGACAAAAAACGCGGAGGCACGACCGAATATCAGAGCGAGATATTCGCTCTGCACGCCGCACTCGCCGAGGAGACCGGCAAACCACTCATCATACATTGTGTAGGCCGTTACGGGCTTCTTATAGAGCTCAAGCAAGGCCTGCAGCCTTCTCAGCAATGGATAATCCACGGCTTTACGGGCAAAGCCGAGCTTGCGCGCCAGCTCGTAGCCGCCGGCTTTTTCTTCTCGCTCAAAGCCGACTCACCGGCCAGGCAATGGGGTATTATCCCAGAGTGTCGCATTTTTCCCGAGTCTGACTGAATTTCGACCGGATAAACTATATTTTCGGGAGGCGCGGGTGTGCTGATTGGAGTAAAGGGCCAAAAATGCATCCATAAGCCAACCGTTCCATATAACCGATTGTTATTATTTATATTTTTGTAGAATAATATCTAATCCTATGGGACACAAGAGATACAACACAACAATACGACAGTGTGTGACTTCACTGTTGGCACTGTGCCTCGGCACAGGAATGTTCGCGCAGAACGTCCCGGAACCCACAGAGCTTCCGGGAGTTACGCCCTTGTCCACATTCAGGCAACTCGCGCTGCAAAACAACAAGCAGCTGAAGATTGCGCGTCAGCGTGTGCGCAAGTCGGAGTATCAAAGCAAAGAGGCTCTGGCGGCATATCTGCCGGCCATAGACTTCAACGGCGGATATCTCTACAATCAGCGCGATCTTGCGATTTTTGACAGCGACCAGATGCTGCCAATCAAATCGTTCAATCTGCAGACACAGAAATACGAATTCGACATTGTGACCAATCCGGTAACACACGAGCCCGTGCTCAATCCGGCCACCGGACAGCCGATACCGGCCTCTGTGGCCTATCTGCCCAAGGAAGCCATGACTTACGACATTCACAATGTGTTCTTTGGCGCAATCACCCTCACTCAGCCTATATACATGGGCGGAAAGATAGTGGCGATGAACCGACTTGCACATGCCGCCGGGCAGGCCGCTCGCGAGCTTGAAAACGCCGAGGCCGAAAATGTGATTTATGCCGTCGATGCCGCCTACTGGCAAGTGGTGTCACTCAAAGCCAAAGAACGGCTGGCCGAAAGCTATGTCGAACTGCTCGACTCGCTCTCGCGCGACGTGCATCTCATGCTTGATGCCGGCGTGGCCACCCGCAGCGATGTGCTCAGTGTCGACGTGAAACTCAACTCAGCCAACGTAGACCTCACAAAAGTAAAAAACGGCCTTGTGCTAAGCCGCATGGCGCTTGCGCAGGTCTGCGGGCTGCCAGTTCACACAACGTTCACTCTTGAGGATGAGAATAGCGATACCACTCTTCCCTCGAGCATCGACGAGAGCATCGACAGCTACAACATAAACGATGTCTACGCCACACGCCCCGACCTGCGTGCGCTTGAATTTGCCGTAAAAGCGGCCACGGAACAGAAAAATGCCGAACGCTCGTCGATGCTCCCCAAAATAGCGCTCATCGGCAGCTACGAATTCTCCAATCCGAATATGTACGATGGCTTCAAGAAGAATTTCAAGGGAGCCTTCAGCGTCGGAGCCATGGTGTCAATCCCCATCTGGCACTGGGGGGGCAACTACAACAAATACAAGGCTGCTCAGGCCGATGAAATTTCGCGTCAGCTTCAGCTCGAAGATGCCCGTCAGCTTGTAGACCTGCAGGTAAACCAGGCCACATTCAAGACTCAGGAGTCCTTCAAGACCTACCACATGACAGTGACTAATCTTGCAAAGGCCGACGAGAATCTTCGCAGCGCCAGCCTCGGCTTCAGAGAGGGCGTGGCCACAGCCGACAATGTCATGGAGGCGCAGACCGCATGGCTCAAAGCTCACTCCGAGCAAGTCGACGCCCTCATCGAAGTAGAGATGTGCCGCACATATCTGAGCAAAGCCCTCGGCACACTCTATACCCCAAATACCGAATCGTCTAACGAATAAGCATACTCAAATGTCGACCAACACAAACAATACCACAGAGAAAAGCGCCAACCGCACACTTCTGTTCACCATGGGCATAATAATATTTGCCGCTGTCGTGATAGCCATAATCGGCTTCGTGTTCATGAACCGCCCCGACAGCTATATTGAAGGGCAGGTAGAAGGCACCACCGTGCGCATATCGGGCCGGCTTGCCGGACGCGTGACAAAATTCTATGTAGAGGAGGGCGATACTGTCCATGCAGGCGACACACTCGTATATATCCACTCCGAAATAGGCAAGGCGCAGCTGGGCCAGGCCGAGGCGATGAAAGAAGTTGCATCCGCACAGAATAAGATGGTAGATGCCGGCACACGCTCGCAGATTATCTCCGCCGCCGAACAACTGCTTGCCCAGGCACAGGCTGCAGAAACAATAACACAAAAGACTTACGACCGCATGCAGAAGCTTTTCGCCGAAGGCGTGATTTCGGAGCAGAAACGCGATGAGGCCAAAGCCGCCTATGATGCAGCCAAAGCCGCCCGCGGCGCCGCCGCCAGCCAGCTCTCGCTGGCCAAGGCAGGCGCACAGAGCGAAGACAAGGCATCGACAGCCGCACTTGTCGACGCAGCCCAGCAAACCGTAGACCAGGCCGCCGCCGTATATGCCGACTCATATCTGACCGCGCCTTTCGACGGCACAATAGACCAGATTTATCCCGAAGCCGGCGAGCTCGTGTCGCTCGGCGCCCCCATCATGAGCCTTCTCAAGACCGACAAGCGCTATGTGGTGTTCAATGTGCGCGAAGAGCTGCTCTCCGACCTGCCCATGGGCGCAACGATGAAAGTGATGATTCCGGCCTTAGGGAAGAAAGAAATCGATGTGAAGATATACTACATCCGCGACATGGGCAGCTATGCCGTATGGCACTCCACCAAGTCGACCGGCAGCTACGACAGCCGCACTTTCCAAATCAAGGCACGTCCGGTAGAGGATGTTCCGGGTCTGCGTCCCGGCATGTCGGCAATCTATTCACACCCCGAAAAATAACAACTGCACAAAATGGCAAACATAGGTTTCACAGCGGGCATAAAACGCGAGTTGCGTCGTCTCTGCAGCCGGCCTATCTACCTCTTCGGCATGGTGCTGGTTCCGATGATCACGGCCATCTTTTTTCTCGCGCTACTCGACGAAGGCCTGCCCGAGCATGTGCCCACGGGCGTGGTCGACCTCGACCACTCGTCGATGTCGCGCAGTGTGACTCGTTCGCTCAAGGCTCTTCAGACCATATCAATCACCGAAGAGGCCGAAAGCTACGACAAAGCCATGCAGATGGTTCGCGAAGGGAGCATTTACGGCTTCTTCGTCATACCCGCCAGATTTGAGAAAGACGCAATCTCGGGGCGCGGCCCCACTCTTGAGTACTACAGCAACCTCACTTACTTCGTGCCGGGCACACTGGCATTCAAAGGCTTTAAGACAGTGGCCGTGACCACCGCCGGCGGCGTTGTGATGCAAACCCTCACAAGCATGGGTCTGAGCGATGCCAGTGCCTCCGAAATGGTGCAGCCTATAGTCATCGACCAGTTTCCGATAGGTAATCCGTGGATGAACTACGGCATATATCTGTGCCCCTCGTTCTCCATATGCACACTCGCGCTGATGATAATGCTCATGACAGTAATGCAGGTCACATCGGAAATCAAGAACTATACTTCGCCCCAATGGCTGTCGACCTGCAAGGGAAGTATATCAGTGGCCGTGACGACCAAACTTCTGCCGGCGACGGCAATCTTCTTCAGCATGGGCCTTTTCATACTGTGGCTTCTCTTCGGTTACTCTCATTTTCCGTGCCACGGCTCTCTTTGGGCAATGATACTGTCGACACTGCTTCTGGTAATCGGCTGCCAGTCGTTCGGGCTCTTCGCCTGCTGCGCGGTGCCAAATCCGCGAATGGCCTTTATCATCTGTGCACTGTTCGGCGTGCTCACCTTCTCGTTCACGGGCATCTCTTTCCCTGTGCAGAGCATGTATGGCTGGATTGGCATATTCAGCTGGCTTTCGCCCTTCCGCTACTGGCTTCTCACATACTTCACCATAGCTCTCAACGGAGCTCCGGTGTATTTCGCTCGACTCTATATGGCAGGACTGTTGCTCTTCCCGATTGTGCCGGCCTTGCTGCTGCCACGGCTTCGGAAAGCATGTCTAAATCCTATTTACGTTCCCTGATATGAGTGTATTCAAAAAAATATTTATGTGGATGTCGGATACAGGCCGTGTATTCCGCAACGAGATGAATATATTTCTTCACGATATAGGCGTGCTGCTGTTTTTCTTCGCGTTGCCGCTCATGTATCCTGTCATCTACACGCTTATATACAATCCCGAGACGGTGAGAAAAATGCCTGTGGCTGTGGTCGACGAATCGCGGTCGGCGGAATCACGCAGTTTTGTGCAGAAAGCCTCGGCATCGCCGGCTATAGCCATTTATGCCTACTGCAACGACCTGCAGGAAGCACGCGAACTGATGTATGAAAACAAGGTTTTCGGCATAATGCAGATACCATCGTCGTATGGCAAAAACATAGGCCGCAACGACCCGGCTCATGTAGAGTTTTACGCCGATATGACACTGCTTCTGCGCTACCGCACCTTTGCGGCGGCACTCACCGACCTTCAGCTTGAGCTCATAAGCGAGACTACCGGCGAACGCATCTCGGCCTCCGGCCTCAACTCGCTTGCCCAGAACATGTCGATGATTCAGAGCGACAGTAATTTCCTCGGCGACACCGAGCAGGGCTTCGCATCGTTTATCATGCCGGGCATTGTGATACTCATACTTCAGCAGAGCATGCTGCTCGGCATAGGCATGCTCGGCGGGACCTCGGCCGAACGGCGGCGCCGCAACAACGGCTTCGACCCGCGCCAGATTCATGGTGTAGGTGTCACCGCCACTGTGTGGGGCAAGTCGCTGGCCTATCTTGTGATATATATCCCTCAGATAATCTACGTTCTGCGTATCATTCCGGCAATGTTCAACCTGCCACACTACGGCTCTGCGACAGACTACTTCCTGTTCATCGTGCCTATGCTGCTTGCCACGGCTTTCCTCGGCCAGACGCTCAATGCCGTGATACGCGACCGCGAAAGCCCGTTTATCATCATTGTGTTCACATCGGTTTGGTTCCTCTTCCTCTCGGGCCTCACATGGCCGCGCTACGCCATGAGCCCCATATGGAAAATGCTCGGCGACATGATTCCGGCAATCTGGGGTGTTGAAGGATTCATACGAATCAACAGCAATGCCGCCACTCTGCACGAAGTTGGCACGGATTTTGTTGCACTTTGGGTACTATCCTTAGTGTATATGATAACCGCGTGCATTGTGACCCGAGCCACCATGCCGTATGTCTGCAAACGAAAATGGCAGGAATCAAAAGCTTAGCAAAAGACACGGCCTTATACGGCCTCAGTTCTATAGTGGGACGCTTCCTCAACTGGATGCTTGTGCCGCTGTATACCAATATGTTTCCGGTCGCCGAGTATGGTGTTGTAACATTTGTCTACTCGGTAGTGGCGCTCGTAATGGTTATTCTCACCTACGGCATGGAGACGGGTTTCTTCCGCTTTGCCAATCATGAGAAATGGAGCGACCCTATGGAAGTATACACCACCTCGATGATGTCATTGGCGGCAAGTTCGACGACATTCATGTTGCTTGTGGCACTGTTCATTAATCCTGTAAGCCAATGGATGGAGTGTGCCGGGCATCCGTCGTATGTGTTGCTTATGGCATGCTGCGTGGGCATGGACGCATTCATGACCATACCCTACAGCTATATCCGCTTCCGCAAGCGCCCGATGCGCTTCGCTTTGCTCAAACTGGTGAACATAGGAATCAATATCGGCCTCAATCTGTTTTTCATTGTATTGTGTCCGTGGTTGCTCAAGCATGCTCCCGGCACAGTGTCGTCATTCTACGACCCGTCGTATGGAATAGGATATATCTTCCTGTCGAACTTCATGGCGTCGGCCATAAATCTGATTATGCTGTGGCCTGAGCTACATGGATTCAAATGGAGATTCACGGCCACGCTGTGGAAACAGATGCTCATCTACTCCATGCCGCTGCTCGTGCTCGGAGTTGCCGGCACTCTCAACCAGACCATCGGCACAATCCTCTATCCGCATCTCGTGAAAGACCCAGCGGAAGCCATGTATGGCCTCGGCATCTATGGCGCGAACTATAAAATAGGCATTGTACTGCTGATATTCCTGCAGGCTTTCCGCTTCGCTTATGAGCCGTTTATATTCTCGCGTAGCAAAGAGAGCGGCGGAAACAAACTCCAGGCCTACCGCGACGCAATGAAATACTTCTGCATCTTTGCTCTTTTTATATTTCTGGGCGTGATGTACTATATCGACATCATCCGTTATTTCATACCGCCACGCTACTTCAGCGGCCTCAAAATAGTACCTCTGATTATGCTTGGCGAGTTTTTCTTCGGCATATTCTTCAATCTCTCGATATGGTACAAGCTTACCGATCGCACGGTGTGGGGCGCCTATCTGTCGCTCACCGGCCTGGCGGTGACAGTAGCACTCAATGTGTTGCTCGTGCCGAAGATTGGTTATGTGGGTTGCGCCGTGGCTGCTCTCTGCTGCTATACGGTGATGATGCTTGCAAGCTACTTCGCCGGCCAGCGGTTTTATCCGATAGGCTATCCAGTAAAACGCATTTTAAGCTATTTTGGCTTCGCTGCCGCCCTATATGCGGCCGGAGTATGGCTTCTGCCTATGTTCGGCCTCCACGAGGCGGCAAACGGCCTTATACGGGCTCTTCTGCTTGCCGTATATGTCGGAACGGCAATTAAAATAGAGAAAATCAATCCTGTGGCCGAAATCAAGGGCGTGTTGCACAGGCGCAGCTGAGGACGATTTCCATTTCCGCACTATGCTGAAAATTTAAACGTCGTCACCCATACAGCTGCGTTGTACGGGTGACGACGAAATATACTGTATAAGCCGGATATCAGCCGAGTCGCCGGTGGATATATTCGATTATGATGTCGGCGATTTCCTCGAGAGGAATGAGCGACGAATCGAAGGTAAGGTCGTAGCTCTCGGCAGCCCCCCAGCGCTTGTCGGTATAGAAATTATAGAAATTCTCACGGAGTTTGTTTGTGCGTGCAGCGAGTACTTTCGCCTCCTCGGGCGACTTGCACTCGAGTCTGTCGACAATGCGCTGCGCGCACACGTCGGCCGGGGCATGCACGAAGATATTGATGACGTTTTCAACATCGCGCAGCACATAGTCGGCACTGCGGCCTACGATTACACACGCTTCCTTTGCGGCGAGCTCATGCATGAATTCGCACTGCGCCTTGTATATGCCGTCGGAGCCCGATATAGTATCGCCAATCCACGACATAGGGTAAAAGCCCATGGAGAATTGAACGACGCCGCCCATAATTCTCGGTGCGCGCTCGTCGTTTCGCTCGAAATAATCAAGATTGTATCCGGCTTTACGGGCCGATTCCACAAGCAGCTGTTTATCATAAAAACCTATGCATAGCCGCTGCGCGAGCAGGCGGCCGAGTTGCCGGCCTCCGCTGCCGAATGTACGGCCAATGGTGATGACGTATTTTTCGGGTAACATTTATGTACGATTCTTACAATAGAAACAAATGGCCGGAGCCTGCTGTTCGTTCGACGCAGTATCCGGCCATATATGTCAGGTATTATTTTTCCGATTTCTTTTTGGCCGCGGCGGTCTTTCCGGCAACAGCTTTCTTAGGCGCTTTGGCTTTTTTTGGTGCTTTCTCAGCCGGCTCAGCTTTGGCCTTGAGCTCATCGCGCTTCACGTGCTCGATATTGTATTGCTCCACGCTCTTGCGCATCGAAGCGAGCTCTTTGTTGAGAGTTTCAATTTCGGCACCCTGGTTGCGGATAGTGAGAAGGAGCGAGTTGAGCTCTTCGTTGCCTATCTGAGAGGGGAATTCCTCTTTCACTCGCATTTCGAAGTCGGCGAGCACATTCATGTAGTTGGTGAATGCTGCAAAAGGCGTCTCATATGGGCTGAATCCGGGATTTCGGGTATTCATGTAGAAGAAGTGGTCGCAGGCCTGGAGGTACTGGAAGTCGCGTTTGAGCGCACGGTTTGAGCACTCGCGCACGCGCTCAGCCTGGGCATAGAGTTTGTCGAAGGCTTCATTCTGCAGACTATTTCCGAGCCATGCCGAGGTGTCGGACTCCTCGCCGGCACTCGAAATCGGGTGGTTGATTGAAATCTCGCCGACGGGTTTGATTTTGGCCACTGCCTGCGAAGGTGTGATGAATTCGATGCCGCGCTCGTAGGCAAAGCGTGGCAGAGCTTCGAGGAACTGGAAAATGCCGGTGTTGCCCGGATGCAGGTCGCCGAATGTTTCCATGTTGAGGAAGACGTTGATAATCTGTTCGTCCTGTGGCGTGGCAGCAATCCAGTCGATGTATTTGTCGGCGGTGAGTGGGAAATCGGGCCAGGAAGTATCTCCGAAGCGCTCGGCGATGTCGTTGCTGAGCTTGCGGTTGCGCATGAGCACTTTCAATTTTGGCGCCGAGGCTGCAGTGTATACATAGTCGGGCGATTTCCAACCGAGAATATGCTTTGCGCCTTCGGTAAGCACGCCTTTGAAGCCAAGCTCAACAAGCTGCGGAGCGATGTCGTCGAAGTAAATGAGCTCTGTATTGCGTACAATCTTGGGCTCGATGCCGAAACGGTTGCGGAGAATCGAAGCCGTGGCAGCAATCTGGGCGGCAAATTCCTCGGAGTCAACGAGCGACGACAGACCGTAAGAGAAAGGCTGGGCGACGAACTCGACACATCCGGTTTTGTGCAGACGGTCTAAGAGCTCGAGAAGCTCAGGCACATAGTGCTCAAACTGCTCGAAAGCGAGGCCGGAAACAGCGATTGAGCAGCAGAAACGGCCTTCGTTCTGCTCAATCATGCGGAGAAGGGTCTCGCAGGCCGGGATATATGAGTTGTGGGCCACACGTGTAACGATATCCTCGTTGAGGAAGTCGTCGAAATAGTAATGGTCCTTGCCGATGTCGAAGAAACGGTAACGTTTCAGACGGAACGGCTGATGTATTTCGAAATTAAAACAGATAGCTTTCATTTTTAATGCGTTTTAGCGTCCGAGAACTTTGTTATATATGTCGATTACCTTTCGGCCGGCTTTGTCCCATGTGATCTGGGCGACTTCCTTGAGGCCGTCCTCGCGCAGCTGCTTGTACAGTGCGGGGTAAGTGATTATAGCATGAATGGCATCGGCCATTGCGTCGATGTCCCAGTAATCAGTCTTGATTACATTAGTGAGAATTTCGGCGCAGCCGCTCTGCTTTGAGATAATTGATGGAACACCCATCTGCATGGCCTCGAGCGGCGAAATGCCGAAGGGTTCGGAGACGGAAGGCATGATGTAGACATCGCTTGCTTTGAGCATTTCGTAGACCTGCTTGCCTTTCTGGAATCCAGGAAAATGGAAGCGGTCGCTGATACCGCGCTCTGCGGCGAGCTGAATCATCTTGTCCATCATATCGCCGGAACCGGCCATGACGAAGCGTACGTTGGAGCAGTTGCGAAGAACCTTTGCGGCAGCTTCGACAAAGTACTCAGGACCTTTCTGCATGGTTATACGGCCGAGGAAGGTGACAATTTTTTCTTTAGTCTGACGCAGATTCTCTACATTGAGCAGCTCGGGGCTGAGAGGCACAACGGCGTTGTGTACAGTGGTTACCTTTGCCGGATCGACACCGTAGTGGTCAATCACAGTCTGGCGAGTGAGATTCGACACGGTGATTATGTGGTCGGCATGAATCATGCCGTCGCGCTCGATGCCATAGACCGTGGGATTGGGCTTTCCGCGCGAACGGTCGTACTCGGTAGCATGAACGTGAATCACCAGAGGCTTGCCTGTGACCTGCTTGGCATGTATTCCGGCCGGATAGGTGAGCCAGTCGTGGCTATGGATGATATCGAAGTCGAGCGTGCGTGCAATCACACCCGCGGTAATAGAGTAGTTGTTGATTTCCTCGAGAAGATTCGAGGGATATTTGCCGGAGAACTCTATGCAACCGAGGTCGTTGGTGCGCATATAGTTGAAGTCGGCATATATATGGTCGCGGAGACGGAAATAAAGGTCGGGGGGCATGAGTTTGCCTATACGTGCATCGACATAGTCACGGTCGACATCGCGCCATGCAACCGGCACCTGCGAGTTGCCGATTATATGAGCGAAGCTTCGGTCTTCGTCGCCATAAGGCTTGGGAATGACAAAGGTTATGTCCATGTCGCCACACTCCCACATACCACGGGTGAGGCCGTAGCTGGCAGTGCCGAGACCGCCGAGGATGTGAGGAGGGAATTCCCAACCGAACATTAGTGCTTTCATATTATCAATTATGTATATTTAATTGGGAATCAATTGTTTAATAATAAGCCCCGAGGCGTTTGAGCTGGCGGTAAGTGCGAAGCACCTCGGCTACGTTTGTTGCATGCGACACCGCACCTCGGCCGGTGTAGGGAGGATTACCGTCGTAGAGCTGCGACAGCGAGCCAATGCAGCCGTTGGTCATCTCGTCTTCAAAGCCGATGAGCAGGCGATCGATATATCCGGCACCGCTGAGCCCGAACACACGCAGATACGAGTCGGCATAGAATCCGGTAAGCCAGGGGCGCACAGGGCCGTTGTGCATGGCAAACTCTCGCTCGTCGGGATTACCGATGTAATTGGGATGGTAGCCGTAGCTCTTCGGCGAGAGGGTGCGCAGACCTTTGGGAGTAAGCAACTCGCGAGTGACGACATCGAGAACGCTCTTGCGCTGACGGCGGTCGAGCGGCGAGTAGTCGAGACCTATTGCAATAGCCATATTGGGTCGAACCGACGGGTCGGCATAAGAGCCGTCGACAAAGTCGTAGAGATATCCGCTTTCGTTGAGGAAGGTGGAAATGAAGGGCTCCTTCATCTTCTCGGCTTCGGCAAGCCATTCATTGCGACGGTCGACAAGAGCCTCGTCGCCTTCGGCGAGTGCCGATGCGAACATGAGGGCATTGTACCAAAGTGCGTTGAATTCGACAAGACGTCCTGTGCGGCGCACAACAGGCGCTCCACCAAGCATTGAGTTCATCCACGACACAGCTTTTTCATGTCCGTCGGTAGAAAGAAGACCGGAGTCTGAGTCTACATAAAGATTGGGATATTTTCCCGAAAGAACGCTGTCGACAAGCTTGGCAACCGGTGCCATATAGAGCTTGCGTGCAGCATCGTTTCCTTCGACTTTTGCGTATTGCTGTATTGCCCACAGGGCCCAGAGAGGGATGTCGGGAGATTCGATTCCCTTGATGTCTTTCGAAGGCTCGCCGGAGTCTACAAAGTGCATGAGCTCGCGCATTGCCGTTGCCATGATGGCTTCGTAGTCGGCCTTGTGGTCGATTGCGAGAGTTAGGCCGGGCAATGCCATGAATGTGTTGCGAGCAAGCACCACGCCCCAGGGGAAGCCTGAGAGAATATACATATTGTCGCCGCGCCGCACATAGAACTGCTTTGCAGCGTTTTTGAGACAATTGAAAAATGAGGTGCGCGGCGTGCGGCTTGCCACTTCGGCCTCGTACATCTTGCCCAGGCTACGGGGGCTCACCTCGTTGATGCCGGCTGAGAAAATGATAGATTCACCTTTCTTAATAGGGACTTCGAAGTAACCGGGCACCCAGAGGTCTTCGCAATAAGGCACGCCTCGCTCGAGGTCTTTCACATATTCGATGCCGTTGTACCAGTTGGGTTCGTCGACCCATTTGGCCTTGTGGTTGAACTGCATGTAAAGCGTCGGAAACCCCTTATAGAGACATGTTGCCACGCCGTTGTTCACGGGTTCAATCTTACTGTTTATGGCATCGTTGGCCACGCAAAGGCTGTTTACTTCGCGAAAGGCGAGGAAGGGCCTGAAGCGGAGGGTTGTGGGCGAATGTGCCTCGACAAGAGTGTAGCGAATAAGGATTCTGTTTTCCTGGCTGATAAAAATCTTTTCCTTGGTGAGAATCACGCCACCCACGCGATATGTCATACGGGGTACGGCCTCACAATCGAACTCACGGATATACTTGTGGCCAGCCGGCGAATACACACCGCCCTGATAGCGGTGCAGACCGAGGTTGAAGGGAGCGCCATGCTGAATCACTGTTTCGTCGAGACTCGACAGCATCACATGAGGCTTGTAGTCCATCCCCTCGATAGGAATCACCAGCAGACCGTGTTGTTTACGTGTGTTGCAACCGACCAGAGTGGTGCAATGGTATGCGCCGGCCTGGTTTGTACGCAGCATCTCTTTTGTAAGCGACTGGTCCAAGTTTATGAGCAGGTTCTTATCAAATTTAAGATAACTCATATGTGTTAGGTTTATATGGAATTTATTTAGTCGGTAGTATATGTGTTTTAGCAAGTCTTTTTAATTTTGCGAATTTACAGTCTTTTTTCATAGATTGCAAACAAACATGTCGCAAAACATTAAAATTTTCCATAACAAGAAAAAAAGGGGTGCGGACGGCCAAAACAGGCACCCGCACCCCACTAAAACAGCACATGTAGTTGCCGCTACATATCAGTAAGAGATGAGCGAAGTCACTTCGGCATCGGCAGGGAGAGCCTTGCGGCCATTGAGCGCCGACAACTCGATGATGAAGTTGACGTATATTTTTTTCGGATGAAGGCTTTCGATGAGCTTGTATACAGCGGCCATTGTGCCACCGGTCGCAAGAACGTCGTCGTGAATGACGACAATATCGTCGGGAGTGATGGCATCGCGATGAATTTCAATAACGTCCGTGCCATACTCTTTGGCATACTCCATGCGGATGGTGTCGGCAGGGAGCTTGCCGGGTTTGCGAGCCGGAACGAAACCGGCGCCGATTTCGTAGGCGAGAATTGAACCGCCGATGAAGCCACGCGATTCGATGCCTACTACTTTTGTAATGCCTTTATCGCGGTAGAGCTGCGAGAGGTCCCAGCCGATAATGTGAAGAGCACGCGGGTCTTTGAAAACTGTGGTGAGGTCTTTGAAGACTATTCCTTTAGAGGGGAAATCGACCACGTCGCGGATTTTTGACTTGATGTAATCCATTATGATAGGTTTAAGTAATTAATATGCAAGTTTTTGACAGCGCTCTTGTTCCACGTGGAACAATCGTTATCTATTCATCAGCAGAAGCAGAATATTGACATCGGAGGGCGAAATACCTGGAATGCGCGAGGCCGCTCCGATAGAAGCCGGCATGTGTCGTTTCAGTTTCTGCCGGCCTTCGGTAGATATTGATTTGAGCGAGTCATAATCGATATTGTCGGGCAAGAGGAGCGACTCGAGGCGGAGGAGCTTTTGCGCCACAAGACGCTCACGCGCAATATATCCGTCGTATTTAATAAGGATTTCGGCAGCCTCGACTATTTCGTCGCGCCGCTCGACAGGGAATGAGTTGAGCACCGCACTCAGTTCAGGCAGACATCCGGCGAGCAGGCGTATGGTAAGTTGGGGACGCTGCACAAGTTCGCGCAGCTTAGTTCCTTGTCGCAGCGGCGTTGTACCTACAGATTCGAGCAGCTCGGCCACATCGCTCTGACGTACGGTGAGACGGTCGCACAAGGCAATGAGTTCGTCGCGGAGCTCCTTTTTTCTGCACATGAGTTCATAGCGCTCGTCTGATGCAAGGCCGATACGATGGCCAATGGGAGTAAGACGCATATCCGCATCGTCCTGGCGGAGAAGAATGCGATATTCAGCACGCGAAGTAAACATTCTATATGGCTCGTCGACACCTTTGTTGATGAGGTCGTCGATAAGAACACCGATATATGCCTGCTCGCGACCGAGGGTGAACTGCTCACGGCCGAGTGCGCGGAGTGCGGCATTGGCTCCGGCAACAAGGCCCTGTCCGGCAGCTTCCTCATAACCGGTCGTGCCGTTAATCTGTCCGGCGAAGTAAAGGCCGGGCACGAGTTTTGTCTCGAGAGTAGCAATGAGCTGAGTGGGGTCGAAGAAGTCGTATTCTATGGCGTAGCCCGGACGGAAGAGCTGAGCATCGCGCAGGGCGGGCACAGTCGACAAGGCTTCAATCTGAATATCCATGGGCATGGACGAGGAGAAACCATTGAGATAATACTCTGTCGTATTCTCGCCCTCGGGCTCAAGGAAGAGCTGATGCTCTGTTTTGTCGGCAAAAGTGACAATTTTTGTCTCTATCGAGGGGCAGTAACGTGGGCCGATACTCTGAATCTGACCGTTATAAAGCGGTGAATCGGGCAGGCCACGGCGAAGCACCTCGCAGGTTTCGGGGTTGGTATACACTATGTGACACTCGCGCTGACGGAGCGCTGAACACACACCCGGAAGATATGAGAAGAGATGATTGACATCGTCGCCGGGCTGAGGTGTCGATAGACTGAAGTCGACTGTGCGTCCGTCGATGCGCACCGGGGTACCGGTCTTCATACGGTCGGCAACGAAACCCAGCTCGCGCAACTGCTCAGTGAGGCCGTGCGACGGGGGCTCTGAAATGCGTCCGCCTTCAAATGAAACACGCCCTATATGCATGAGACCATTGAGAAACGTGCCATTAGTAAGCACAACCTGACGCGCTCTGAATGAAGCGCCGTGAAGCGTGTGCACTCCGGCGAGCTTTCCGTCTTCGTCAAATAGAAGACGGTCGACGTTATCCTGCCACATCGAAAGGCCCGAAGTATTCTCCAGAATTTCTCGCCATAGAGCCGAGAACTTATTGCGGTCGGCCTGGGCTCGCGGGCTCCACATGGCAGGTCCTTTGCTACGGTTGAGCATGCGGAACTGAATGGCTGTGCGGTCGGTGACAATACCCATCATACCACCCAATGCATCAATTTCGCGAACAATCTGACCTTTGGCGATACCGCCCACGGCCGGATTGCAGCTCATCTGCGCAATTTTGTTCAAATCCATGGTGACAAGCAGAGTTCTGGCTCCTATCCGGGCAGAGGCATGAGCCGCCTCACATCCGGCGTGACCGGCACCCACAACTATCACATCGAAATCAAAATTCATATTGCAACAAAAAATAAATCAATGGCACATCGAAGCGAGCACAGCAAGTGCATCGTTTTCGTGACGCTCCATAATCTTGCGTTCGCCCGGGCCTTTGTCGTTGATTCCGCAAAGATGCAGCACACCGTGAATAATCACGCGGCGTAATTCGGTGTCGTAGTCAGTGCCGACAAGCACGGCATTGCTGCGCACTGTATCAAGCGAAATAAAAATATCGCCGCGCAACATCATTCCCATACAATTATCGAAAGTAATGACATCGGTATAATAGTCGTGCTGAAGGAATTCGCGGTTGACACTCAAAATCTTATCATCGCTGCAGAATATATAGTTCAGAGAGTGCACCTGGCGGCTAAGAGCACTGGCAACCCGAGCAATCCATTGCTCAAGTTGCTGATAATCAAGGCTCGGGAGTTCAACACCCGAGACTAACCATTGAAAAGCGGGCGTCATATTCTGTAAATTAACTTACAAAGGTACAAAATTTTTACAATCTGCATCGCGCGTCCGACTGAAACTTAACATATTGGCAAGAAAATGCGCCTGCAGAGCGCAAAGACTATCTCTTCAGAGTGGCAGAGAGGGATATCGTTTCACACTCAACTTCAGAACGTCCAGCAAAAAGAACATGGCATTTTAATGCTATCACTCTATTTTACAGCACCATTACACCCGGCATAGACCGCTTGAGGTTTTAAAATCTGCGGAAGGCTCGATCAGGAGGTAGAAAAAACGGCTTCTCGAAAGCTAAAATAATGGCACAATCCACACTACCCTACCCCACCGACCGCCGAGCAAGAAAGAAAAACAGAAGAAAAGTGTTGGGGAGAAGCATATAAAAATTCCCTTGTGTGCAATTTTAAAAATTTGTAAATATAAAAAAAAAATGTTACCTTTGCGCATATAAAACTCAGTGTCGACAAAACCATTTAAACACCAATAATATTCACATTAATCTATCGCAATGAGACGACTCTTATCGGTTATCTTCATGCTATGGCTGACACAGACAATCGTGTTCGCAGCCGCAGGCATGTTTACATGTAAAGGAACGGTAGTTGACGAAGAAGGCGAACCTATCATAGGTGCCAGCATCGTCATCTCGGCCAACAAGGCTGTCGGCACCACCGACTACGACGGAAACTTCACAGTCAGCGTACCCGACGGCACTCGTACGCTCACCTTCAGCTACGTAGGCTGCAAAAGCGCCACTGTGCCGGCAAAAGCCGACATGGGCAAAATCACCCTCGAGACATCGACCGAAGTTCTCAACGACGTCGTTGTAACACAATCACTGGCCCGCACACGTCAGACTCCCGTGGCGGTTTCTCAGATTAACAAAGCTGAGATAGACCTCAAACTCGGCACTCAGGAACTTCCCGAAATTCTCAACACCACTCCTGGTGTATGGGCTACCAAAGACGGCGGCGGCTTCGGCGATGCAAAAATCAATATGCGCGGCTTCCAGAGCGCCAACGTGGCAGTTCTTGTAAACGGTATTCCTGTAAACGACATGGAAGGCGGCTGGGTATATTGGAGCAACTGGGCATCGCTTGGCGACGTAGCATCCAACATCCAGACCCAGCGCGGCCTCGGCGCCGCAGTTCTCTCAGCTCCTTCAATCGGTGGCACAATCAACATCACCACACAGACCCTCGATGCCGAGAAAGGCGGCTCCGTATGGTATGGCATGGGCAACGACAATACCAACAACTATGGCATAAAGCTTTCTACCGGTCTTATGAAAAATGGTTGGGCAGTGACTGTTCTCGGCTCTAAGAAATGGAGCGACGGCTACATTCAGGGCACCGACTACGTAGCGTACTCCTACTTCGCCAACATTTCTAAGCGTATCAACGACAAGCATCAGCTGTCACTCACCGCATTTGGCGCACCGCAGGTTCACAATAAACGCGGCAACAAAGACGGTCTTTCGATTCTCAACTATCAGAAATACGCCAAAGAGTGGATGGGTAGCGAAAGCCCCTACAAGTATAACGCTACTTTCGGTTACGACCGTCACGGCAAAGTGCGCTCGTCGAACCGCAACACCTATCACAAACCTCAGATTTCGCTTGCCCACATCTGGCAGATTGACAACAAATCGAGCCTCTCTACAACGGCATATGTATCTCTCGCAAGCGGCGGCGGCTACTCCGGCCAGGGCCGTGGCAGCTACAGCAACTCGAGCTGGTATGGCGCCTCAAACGGCACGCCCAACACTCTCTTCCGCTGCCCCGACGGAACATTTGACTATGCTGCAATTCAGGAAATGAATATGGCCAGCGAAACCGGCTCTAACATGGTAATGAGCCAAAGCAACAACTCGCACAACTGGTATGGCCTTGTGTCGACATATCAGAACAGCTTCTTCGACAAAACCCTCAACATTCTCGCCGGTATCGACCTACGTTACTATGTAGGTTTTCACGACAACAAAATCATTGACCTATACGACGGCGAATACTACATGGACGACAGCTCGCGTAAAAACGTGAAAGCAGCCAACAACGCCGCTGCCGCCGACCCCGCATGGAAATATGAAAAACTCGGTGTAGGCGACTATGTATACCGTCACTATACCGGCTACACACAGCAGGAAGGCGTTTATCTGCAGGGAGAATACTCGATGCTCAATAAAGCCCTCACACTCGTTGCAAGCGGCTCACTGAGCAATACTGCTTATAAACGCGAAGACAAATTCTACTACGACAAAGAACACGGCACAACTCCCTGGTACAGCTTTATCGGCGGAACTGCCAAATTCGGCGCAAACTATAACATCGACCGTCACAACAACGTGTTTGCCAACGTGGGCTACATAAGCCGTGCGCCCTTCTTTGCAAACGGTGTCTTCCTGCAGCAGGCTACATCAAACGCCACAAACCCCGACCCCGTGAATGAAAAAGTATTCTCAGTCGAAGCCGGCTACAACTTCCGCAGCCGCATGTTCTCGGCCACAGTGAACGCTTACTATACCAAATGGCTCGACAAGACAATGGTAAGAGGCGGCACAATCGAGCAGGGCGAACACGCAGGCGACCGCTATGCAATGAACCTCACCGGCGTAGATGCCCGTCACATGGGTATTGAATTCAACTGCACATTCGTTCCCGCCAACTGGGTTGAAATCACCGGTATGCTCTCTGTAGGCAACTACGTGTGGGACAGCAATGCCAAAGGTTACTTCTACAACCAGCTCGGACAGCCCCTTACCAAAGCTCTAAACGGCACCATCGCCAGCGGTGTTCTTGCCGAAGACCACGCATGGGGTGTCCTCAACCAGAAAGGCATAAAAGTTGGTGGCTCGGCACAGACCACAGCCGCTATCGGCGCTACATTCCGACCCTTCAAAGGCTGGCGCGTAGGCGTTGACTGGAAGGTTGCTGCAAACAACTACTCCGACTACTCGGTAAGCGCTCCCAGCGCCAACACAGTTATAAATATAGCTGAACCCTGGCGTATTCCCTGGGGCAACCAGTTCGACGTAAACGCTTCGTACCGTTTCGATATCGGCGGCATTCAGGCCACTCTTTCGGGCAACATCCACAACCTCTTCAACTACTACTACGTTGTAGATGCATGGTCGAACAGCGCCGGACGCGCTACCTGGGACAATGAAAACCTCTATGGCGTATTCTACAACTTCGGACGTACCTACGCCATGAAACTGCGAATCAACTTCTAAACGCAAGCCCAACAAAAGATAATTTGAAAACTATGAAAGCAAAAACATATCTCCACGCCCTGCTCGCCCTTTCGCTGGCCTGCGCAGCGACAGCTTGCGACGAAAACGCCTGGAACAAAGAATTAGACGGCTGGGACGAAAAAAACGACCAGCCCGTACAGCAAGTACAGACTATCGAATACACCCTCACCAATAATGACTACAGCATTATTGCAGGGCTGTCGGCAAACGTGGCTATCGCCGGCGAAAACGGCGCCGCTGCCCTCAAGGAAGTAGGCACACTCAAGCGTTTCAGCGCCGAGGCTCCGGCTTCGACATATGCTCCGGCTTTATTCAGCGACAGCAACTTCCCCTACTTCACTCTCACAAACGGATCGTCGATAAAGCTGACTTATAACGTCGCCACCGACGAACCCGTCCTCTACAAAGCCGCCGCAAACGCTCAGACTCTGACCGTGACCGACGACTTCTATCAGACAAAAGTATGGGAGTCGGAAGAAAACTATATCAACGCATTCGCGCCCTCGAAACCGGCTGCAAGCTATCTTCCGGCTTACATCAGCGCCGAGCTTTCGCCTGCCGACGGAGAAGTCGCTGTGGTGACTTATAACATTGCCACACAGGAACCCGTGTTCGGCAGCAACGGAGGCTCGACCGAAGAACCGACATTCACACCGTCGGATGTCATTGGCACAGTTCAAAAAGGCGACAACGTGACTATCAACGGTGTTGTTACCGGCATATGCAATCAGGGCTACATTATTACAGATAACAGCGGCTCAATACTTGTATACATGGGCAGCTCGTTCGATATCGCAAACGTAGCCATGGGCCAGCAGCTGAAAATAACCGGCGAAATCGGCGCTTACAACAAAGGCCTTCAGGTAACAGGTTCGTCGGCTACAGTTGAAGCCATTGGCGAACAAGCTGTTGCATATCCAGAACCCAAGGTGTTCACAGCCGCCGAACTTGATGTTGCTATCACACGCACCACCGACGAAACGGCAGTCTACGGTAAGCTCACCGGCACCACAAAGTTCAGCATGGACAAGGAAAATCCCGACAAAGTGCGCAACATCAACCTTATAATCGACGGAGCCTCTAAAGCTCAGGGCAGCGTATATCAGTTCACCGACAGCCAGCTCGCGCTGTTCAAAGCCGACACCGAACAGACAATCGAAGGCTACTTCATCGCCGTTGCCAGCAGCCGCTACTGCAACTTCGTAGTCACAGCGGTCGACGGCGTACCATGCTTCCCCGCTCCTGCCAAAGCATCTCGTGCCAAAGCATCGCCCTACGTGCCTGTTGAAACAGAATATGCTGTTTACACATATGAAAACAACCGCTGGAACGCAAACAGCGACTTTATGATTGTTCAGCCCGCCGACTACACTGCAATGGGTCAGAGATACCCCAACCTCAGCGAGGCCGAGCCCTATCTGTCGACATGGCTCAAAGTGAAACTGCCCTACGCAGCCGAAGGCGACATCAAATATGTAATCTGGACAAAATATGCTTCGGGCACATCAACCACCGAATGCAACGCATACCGCTACGACGGCTCGGTATGGTCGGCATACAACTTCACCTCAACCCAGACCGACCAGTTTGTCATGACCGGCGGCAAGTGGCTGTTCGACCCCAACGTAACAATCACACTCCCGGCAGGCAAGAGCCAGCCCTTGAGCACAACTTACTTCCAGGCGTGCGTAAACTGGGTATTTGAGAATATCTGCAAGCCCATGGGCGACACCGACATCAAGAGCGGTAAATTCTATGTCTCTTCGTATGGCAACAACGAGTACTACTCCGGTACTTCGGCATTCCAGGGCAATGTGGACCTCCGTCCAACAGCAGCTCTCGCACAGTATGCCGCAGGTTACGAAGGCATGACCGATAGCGAAATCGTCGAGCTCGAAAAACACCGCTTCATGGAAGAGGTAATGCCCGGCGCACTCGCCACTCTCCATGCCGACGCAAAACCGCTCGAAGGCCTCGACGTGCTCTACACAATCAACTTCAGCGCTTACGACGGAGCAAGCACCAATGCCTACGTGGCTGTATTCAAAGTTGTCGGCCCCGGCAAATTTGAACCCGTAAGCTGCACATGGTGGGAAAACGGCACCGGTAAATAAGCCCCCTGCCCTACCCCGACACACGCGTGCCGCCGCCCAACTCCGGACAGCGGCACGCTTTGTTTGACAGCAGATTCATTCCGGTCACCTCCACGGCGCAGCAAAATCTTTTAGAACTCTCTGCAACAATTGCAGTATACCTTACGTTAAACACACAACAAACCTAACATCACCGGACTATGCCCAAAAGCTCAGTTTACACACGTACAGGCGACAGCGGCACCACATCGCTCGTCGGAGGCACACGTGTACCCAAAAACAGCCCTCGGCTCGAAGCATACGGCACTATCGACGAGGCAAACTCGTGGCTCGGTCTGCTCGACGCTTCCGATGCTATTCCGCAAGCCGCACACACAACACTGCGCCGCGCCATGAATCATATGTTCGACATCGGGAGCGCCCTCGCCACAGAAGAGTCATCACAGTGGCAGCCGGCTCCTTTTCCTCAGCAGGCAATCGCCGACCTCGAAGCCGATATTGACTCGCTCGATGAAAAACTGCCCCGTCACAACCGCTTCATTCTGCCTGGCGGACATCCCGACGCAGCAAGAGCAAACATCTCCCGGACTGTGATGCGCCGGGCTGAGCGCCGCATTCTCGACCTCGCAAAGACCACCGAAGTCGACCCCGCAATCCTGCGCTATGTCAACCGCCTGAGCGATTACCTCTTCATTCTGAGCCGGGCAATCAACATAAAAAACGCAAAAGAAGAAATATTTTGGCAGAAGAATTGTTGATTACAAGAAAATAACTATCTTTGCGCACTTTAAAAAAGACAGACACTATGTATTGGACACTTGAACTCGCATCAAAACTTGAAGACGCCCCCTGGCCCGCTACAAAAGACGAACTGATTGATTATGCAATGCGCTCGGGCGCCCCTCTCGAAGTAATTGAAAACCTTCAGGAAATAGA
>RYWL01000063.1 GCA_003979155.1 Muribaculaceae bacterium | reverse complement strand
GGCAACCGCCTCCGGGGCTTTTTCTTTTTTGTACCGGCGCGAAACACGCGGCCTGAGTTGGCATGCCTTCCGCTCGGCCCGACTGGCTGAGCGGAAGCGACATCTGCGTCCCGGGAAATGTGTGAGACAGCGCGCTGAGACGCGACGAGAGGTGAGAGTGGATAGTGTGCAGGGTCGCATGCGCAGCGTGCCGAGAAACGCATTTATGAGGCTTATGGCTGTGTTCAGGTCTTGCGATTGCTGTCATTGTATCCGTGTGCTAAAAATGAATGATTGAATGGAGATATATTTTCGCAAGTATAGTTCGCCCATGGGTGAATTGCTGTTGGTCGTGAGCGATGCTGAGGTGTTGATGTGCGACTGGATTGTATCGAGGCGGCATCAGGATTTGCTGCGGCGGATTCTTGATGATGTGGATGGCGGTGCTTCGTTTGTTGAGGCGAGGGACGGATGTTGTTTGATGAACCGACTTATAAGGGAGCTCGATGAATATTTCGACAGACTGCGGACGAATTTCACTTTGCCGGTGCGTTTCGTTGGCACGCCGTTCCGAAAGACTGTCTGGGGGGTTCTTAAAAGGCTTGAGTACGGCAGTATTGTGTCGTATGGCGAGTTGGCCTTGCAATGTGGGGTGGCTGCGTCGGTGCGTGCTGTAGCTTCGGCTGTTGCTGTTAATCCGATATCGATACTTGTGCCGTGTCACAGGGTTGTGAGGGCCGGAGGAGTTATAGGAGACTATGCAGGTGGAGCTGACGCAAAAAAGTTTCTAATAGAACTTGAGAGGCGCCATGGGCATTGACGCTCAAGTGTGACGAGTGCCAGCAAAAAAGAGTAGAAGACAGATGCCTGTGAGCGGCTTTGTCTTCTACCCGGTTATTTTTTTTCGAGTGAATTTATTCTTTGGTTCCGTATGCGAGGTCGCCGGCATCGCCGAGACCCGGCACGATGTAGCTGTGAGCGTTAATTTCGGGGTCGATTACTCCTACCCACAGTTCTGCGTTTTCCGGCAAAACTGTCTGAAGATAGTCTACGGCTTTCTGCGAAGCGATTACTGATGCAATATGAACTTTTCCCGGAGTTCCTTTGGTGAGCAGAGCTCGGTAGCTAAGTTCCATTGAGGCACCGGTTGCAAGCATCGGGTCGCACAGAATCAGCGTTTTGCCATCGAGGCGTGGCGAGGCAAGGTATTCGATGCAGATGTCGAAGTTTTCTTTTTCTTTGTATTTGCGATAAGCGGAGACGAAAGCGTTTTCGGCGTTGTCAAGATATCGGAGAAATCCCTGGTGGAATGGTACACCGGCTCTGAAAATGGTGGCGAGGACAATTTTTTCGTTGAGGACGTCGCTGATAGCGTTAACGCCGAGAGGTGTTTTTGTCTCTACTTTTTTGTAGCGGAATTCACGGCTAATTTCGTAAGCGAAAATTTCGCCGATGCGTTCGAGATTACGACGGAAGCGGAGACGGTCGTTCTGAATGTTAACATCGCGCATTTCGGCCATGTACTGGCTTATGATAGAAGGTTGCAGTGCAAAGTTATGAATTTTCATTTATCTTGAGTTGCGAGATGTCAGTCTTCGATGAATTGATTGCCAGCGAGTTTCATGCGGTTGTCTCTGACGAATTTAAGAATTTCGTCGCGAACCGGAGTGGGCTCTATGTCGGTTTCGATGCGTTTGAGCGCATTGAAAGTCGACGTGGCGGTCTGGTATATGTGTCGGTATGCTTTTGAGATGTCGTCAATCTCTTTGTCGGAGAATCCGGCATGCTTTCTCAATACGATTGCGTTCACTCCGTAATATGTAACAGGGTTGTGAGCCATGATAAGGAAGGGCGGTACATTTGAGCTTATGCGCGTGCCGCCTTTGATTAGCACGAATTTTCCGATGTTGCAGTCTTCGTGAATTGTGACGCTTGAGGAAAGTATGGTGCCTTCGCCTATGTTGACGCATCCAGCGACAGTGGTGTTATTACCGACGACGATATTTTTCTGCAGAATGGAGTCGTGTCCGATATGGCTGTTTGCAAAAATGAAACATCCCGGACCGATGAGCGTTGCCTGTCCTTCGACGATGCTGCGGTTGATAATTACCTGCTCGCGAATAATGGTGTTTTCGCCTATGTTGCAGAAAGTTTTTTCGCCATTCCAGCGGAAATCCTGAGGGTCGGCTCCGACAATGGCACCCTGATATACTTTAACCTGATTGCCGAGGGTAGTGCCACGGATAATTGAGGCGTAGGGCATAATGGTGCAGCCATCGCCGATAACTGTGTCGGCGTCAATGAACGCAAACGGATGGATTGTGACGTTTTCGCCAATTTTGGCGGAGGGGTCAACATAAGCTAATGGGCTAATCATAGTATGAGGTGATATAAGAGTTTTTCTATCGCAAAGGTAATATAAAAAACGTGATTTCCTACGCCGTGTTCATAAGAAAGTCACAATAAAGGAGACATTGGGGCGAGAAAACCAGTTAAATAGAGATGTGTGTGCGTTTTTTCTGTAATCTACCTTTTATGCCATAAATACAAGGGACATGAACTGGTGAGATGATAATTAAAGATTAACCGAGGTAGTGGTATAGGTCGAATTATTCTTCAGGAAGAGTGAAGACGTAGGCTCCGAGGTCGGGTTGCGGGCCGCGCTCTATGCCATAGCCGTCGACGGAGCACTCGGCCGGAAGACGGTCGGGGTCCGCGGTGCCCATAGCCGGCGAGCCGGGTTGAAGGCGGTAATCGAAGTAGTAGTCGAGACGCACGGTGTAGAACAGTGGGTCTTCGTTCCATAAGCATTCGATGAAGTGTTCGTCGTCGCTTCCCTTGCTTTTGAAAAGGCAGCGCCGGAAAGTGACCGAAGTGTCGGTAAGGTCGGCATGTGAGAGGTCGGTTCCGAGGCCGTAGATTATCGAATTGGTAAAATCAGCCGATAAGTAGGGCAAGCCCGATCCGTCGTCGAGTCCGGTCTTCGGGTCTGGGCCGAGGTGAGCCAATCGAATTGCCGGACCTCCGACAGCTGTGAAGAGATAGTTATTTGAGAAAGTGCACTGCGCGAGACTGTGCGCGCCTCCGTGAAGGTACACAAGGCCTTGCGAGGCTTCGGCGAATTCACATCCATACGCAGTTACTGCCGAGTGATATGCTTCGAGCACGTTGGCACCGGAATTGCGCAGGCGGCAGTTGAGCATGTATAGCTGTGGTTTTTGTGAATAATCGGCCAGGGAGTCGCCGTATACGACAACACCCTCCGATGTGTTGCATACAATAGTATTCGACAGCCGGTTTCCTGCGGAAGATTCTGTGAAGACAACGCCTTTCCATTGTCGCGACATAATGTCGAAAGAAATATTGCCGACAACATTGCCCGTGCGGTCGCCAGACAGAATAATCTGCTGCTGCGGTGTTGCCTCGGCGATGAGCGAGCCGTGCACAATGAGCGAGGCTTTGTCGTGGAAGCATAGCTTAGTGCCCGGCGCGACTGTGAGCACAGCCTCAGGGGCCACGACAAGCGAATCGTAAATTATATATGGTTTATCGTCGGCGAGTCGGGTATCGCGGTCGATAGTCTCGCCGCGGAGCCTGATTGCGTTGACACCCGAAGCCGTGATTTTCACAGAGCCGTTGCGGCCGTTGGTCGAAAAATTCAAATCGGCCTCGAAGTCGGTCCGCAGCCCTTCCGTTTCGGGCAGTTGAGCTTCTACGAAAACGAATATAGAGTCGTTTGAGCGTATTTCGACGTTTGAGAACGTCTTTCCGGAGATGCCGTCGACATTGAGGTGAAAAAAGTCGGCATTGTTGCCCGACATTGAAATGTTGCTTATAGACAATGACTTGCTGTGCGGATTGTGGACAACAAAACGGTGAGTGGGGGTAATGTCGCCGGTGAAGACATCTCCGAAAGCAAGCGTGTCGACAGAAAAAACAGGTTGGTCTGAGGGCGATGTAGTGAAACCATCCTCTATGCAGGAGCACAGCGCACAAAGCGCTGTTAAAAGTGTTGTTATTTTAAAGATAAATTTCATTGTAAAACAATAACGTGGAAAAGAGGGCAATATTGCATTGATAATTACTACCTTTGCATAGCCGGAACCTAAAGACAACAAAAAAGGAAAAAGATGATCGACGCTATAAGCACAGATAAAGTAGAGAGTGACCGCAGGCTTCTTGAACTGTTGGCACAGACATATCCCAATGTATCGTCGGCCAGCTCGGAAATTATGAATCTGGAAGCTATAATGAGTCTTCCGAAGGGCACCGAGCATTTTGTGGCTGATTTGCATGGCGAATATGAGGCATTTCAGCACATACTCCGCAATGCATCGGGAAATATCAAGCGCAAGGTGACGGAAGCGTTCGGCACGCAGCTTCGCGAAGCGGAGATACGCCAGTTGTGCTCGCTGATATATTATCCCGAGCGAAAGCTGCAGATAATCCGGGCATCGGAGAGCGAACTGAGTGATTTCTATCGTGTCACTCTTTATCAACTTATCAAAGTGTGTCAGGCAGTGTCGTCGAAGTATACGCGCTCCAAAGTTCGCAAGGCGCTTCCGCCTGAGTTTGCCTATATCATAGAGGAGCTTCTTCACGAGTCTCCGTCGGATGATAACAAGCAGGAATACTTCAACCGCATTATAGAGACTATCGTTTCGACCGGCCAGGCCGATGCTTTCATAACGGCTCTGTGCTATGTGATACAGCGCCTGAGCATAGACCAGCTTCATGTGCTCGGAGACGTCTACGACCGAGGCCCCGGCGCTCACCTGATTATGGACGTATTGTGCCGTTATGGCAACTTCGATATCCAGTGGGGCAATCACGACGCCTTGTGGATGGGAGCCGCGGCCGGCAACGACTGCTGTATAGCCAATGTGCTGCGACTGTCGCTGCGCTATGGCAATATGGCCACTCTTGAAGAAGGCTATGGCATAAATCTTGTGCCGCTTGCCACCTTTGCAATGGATGTGTATGGCGACGACCCGTGCAGCAATTTTGAGGCGTGTCTCGACCCCGACGATGTGACCCACGACGACAAGACTCGAAGTCTGCTGGCAAAGATGCACAAGGCTATATGTGTGATACAGTTCAAACTCGAGGCGGCGATGATTGACAAGCATCCCGAGTGGCATATGCAGGAGCGGAAAATGCTCGAGCATATTGATTTTGCCAAAAAGACCTTTGTGCTCGAGGGTAGGTCTTACGAGATGTGCGACACGAGTTTTCCGACAGTAGACCCGGGCAAGCCCTACGCGCTTACTCGCGAGGAGAGCGAGCTTGTGCGCAAGCTGCATCATTCGTTTATCATAAGCAGTCGTCTGAAGGAGCATATGAAGTGTATATTCTCGCACGGGTGCATGTATGGCATATATAACTCCAATCTGCTGTTCCATGCGTCGATACCGCTCAATGCCGACGGCACATTCAAGGACGTTGAAATAATGGGACGTCGATATAAGGGTTGCGACCTTTTCAAAAAAGTCGAAATGGTGATGCGCTCGGCGGCCAACGACGACACGCCGGCCGAAGAGCGTGCCTATGCAGTCGATTTCTACTGGTATCTGTGGTGCGGCCCCGATTCGCCTTTGTTCGACAAGTCGCGTATGACAACATTCGAGCGCTACTTCCTCACCGACAAGGAATTGTGGAAAGAAGAGAAAGGCTATTATTACAAGCTGCGTAACGACGAAAATGTGTGCGACATGATACTCGACGCGTTTGGTGTCACCGGCGAGCATCGCCATATAATCAACGGCCATGTGCCCGTGCGCACAAATGCCGGAGAATCGCCTATACGCGCCAACGGCAAGCTTATGGTGATAGACGGCGGCTTTGCAAAAGCATATCATAACACAACCGGAATCGCCGGCTATACACTGGTGTACCACAGCCGCGGTTTTGTGCTTGTGCAGCACGAGCCGTTCTCGTCGGCCGAAGATGCCGTGATTAACGGCACGGATATCAGAAGCACGACCCAGATAGTGGAGATGAGTTCGCGCAGAATGCGTGTACGCGATACCGACAAAGGCCACGAACTCCAGGAGCAGGTGAAAGAGCTCTCGGAGCTTTTATATGCATTCCGTCACGGCATAATCAAAGAGCGCAGCATATGACAGTGCCCGCAGCACAAAAGAAGAGCCGAATCGACATGCTGAGCGGTCCGCTGGCGTGGCCCATGCTGATGTTTGCCCTGCCTCTTATAGCGAGCGGTCTGCTTCAGCAGTCGTTCAATGCGGTCGATGTAGCGGTTGTAGGTCGTTTTACCGGCCCTGAGGCCTTGGCGGCTGTAGGCTGTAACGGTCCGGTGATAGGACTGCTGATAAACATGTTTCTTGGTCTTTCAGTCGGCGTGAATGTTGTCATTGCCAACTATATAGGCCAGAATAACGGACAGGGTGTCAGAGCTTCGGTATCGGCAGCGGCCGTTCTTGCCCTTGCGAGCGGCCTGATAATGCTTTTGGTGTCGCAGGCGGTTGCCCGGCCCTTGCTTACGGTGCTCGACACCCCTGCCGAGGTGCTCGATATGGCAGTCGATTACCTGCGTATATTTTCGGTTGGAATGCCTTTTATGATAATATATAATTTCGGCTCGGCCATACTGCGAAGTGTCGGTGACACGCGGCGTCCGTTTTATATACTTGTTGCGACAGGCGTTGTGAATGTAGTGCTGAATCTTGTCTTTGTCATCGGGCTGGGCATGGGCGTAAACGGTGTGGCATGGGCGACGGTAATATCCAACGCGCTGAATGCTCTGATAATAATAGTGCTTCTGGAGCGTGAGCAAAGCGACATTCATCTTGATGTGAAAGCTCTGCGCCCCGACTGGCGCCAGATGCGCAAAATCGCCGCCGTTGGTGTGCCTGCCGGCCTACAGTCGACAGTATTCTCGATATCCAATATTTTTATAATATCGGCAATCAACGGTTTCGGTTCATATGCAGCCGCAGGCTCTGCGGCTGCGCTCAACTATGAGATGTACTGCTACTTTGTAATCAACGCCTTCGCCCAGACATGCGTTGCGTTCGGCAGTCAGAACTATGGTGCCGGAAACATGGAGCGCTGCCGGCTCGTGCTGAAGCTTGCACTGGTTTACAGTATTGTAATACTTGCGGTGCTGAATGTAGTCATAGCGTGGCAGCGCAACTTCTTTCTGGCACCGTTTACAAGCGATGCCCATGTGTTGGCTTATGCCGGCGAGCGCATCGTGGCGGTGCTCATGTTTCAGTTTGCAGCGTGCTACTATGAGATGACCGGCTCGATGCTCCGTGCTCTCGACTACTCGATGACTCCGGCGCTGATAACGATTTTCGGCACATGCGTTGTGAGACTTCTGTGGGTCTTTTTCTTTCCGTCGGACGGTACTTTCGGCGAATTGCTCAGCATCTATCCCATATCGTGGGCGCTTACCGACATAATGATGTATATTGCCTACAGATGGGTAAAACGACGTATTGCTACACAAAAGTCTCTGCAAAATTAGGCGTTTGCATAAATTATTAAAAATTACTAACTTTGCAGACTGAAAGAAAAATCAAAAACAACGATACATATTTTATGATAAACGCACAGGACATTAAAAACGGCACATGCATCCGTATGGACGGCCGTCTGTATTTCTGCGTGGAGTTTCTCCACGTAAAGCCCGGCAAAGGCAACACCTTCATGCGTACTAAGCTTAAAGACGTAGTCGACGGGCGCGTTCTTGAGCGTCGCTTCAATATCGGCGAGAAACTCGAAGACGTGCGCGTAGAGCGTCGTCCCTACCAGTATCTTTATGCCGAGGGTGAAGACGATATTTTCATGGACCAGGAGTCGTATGAGCAGATTCCTATCTCGAAGGAACTTGTAACCGGTTCGGCCTTCATGAAAGAGGGTGACGTGGTAGAAGTTGTACGTGATGCATCTACCGAGACCGTTCTCTACGCTGAGATGCCTGTGAAGACAGAGCTTGAAATCACATATACCGAGCCGGGTATCAAGGGTGATACAGCTACCAATACGCTCAAGCCCGCAACTCTCGAAACCGGTGCTGAAATCCGTGTGCCTCTGTTCTGCAACACAGGCGACAAGGTGCGCGTTGACACACGCGACGGCTCTTACATCGAGCGCGTGAAAGCCTAAGCAATTATAATTGCAAATATAAAAACGGGGTTTCCTTCCAATGAGAGGGTGACGTGGTAGAAGTTGTACGTGATGCATCTACCGAGACCGTTCTCTAC
>RYWL01000062.1 GCA_003979155.1 Muribaculaceae bacterium | reverse complement strand
CGTGGCCCTACGGAGATATCAAAGGCGCCGAAATGCTCGTTATCGAAGGTCCGCATCCGGCCGGAAATGTAAGCGTGCAGATAGAAGCAGTCGAACCTGTAAATAAAGGCGACATTGTATGGACTCTTGACGGCACGACACTCGCACGAACCGGACGCATTGCAGCATCGGGCAAATTCTGTCCCGACACCATAGTCGCTGTCAACGGACCAGAAGTGACTGTTCCCGGGTTAGTGAAGACTGTAATAGGAGCATCGGTCGACAGCATCCTCAAAGGCAATATCAACGAAACGCCCCGACATCTGAGAGTGATTTCAGGCAATGTTTTCACAGGCACTGCTATTGGAGATGACGATAAATATCTTCACTTCCCCTATCGACAGATCACAGTGATTGACGAAGGTGACGATGTCGATGAATTCATGGGATGGGCATCTGTTTCACCATCGAAGATGAGCCAGAGCGCGTCGTTCCCGAGCCACTTCTTCAAACGTCTGTTCCGCCCCGACGCACGCCTGAACGGAGGCCGTCGCGCCATGATTCAGAGTGGCGAATACGACAAGGTAATGCCCATGGACATTATGCCCGAATATCTCATAAAGGCTATAATGGCGCATAACATAGAAGACATGGAGGCCCTTGGCATCTATGAAGTCGCGCCTGAAGATTTCGCGGCAGCAGAATACGTCGACACATCGAAACTGCCGCTTCAGAAAATTGTCCGCGAAGGTCTCGACTATATCCGCAAAGAATTAGAATAATTTTTAACCAGTCATAAATTAACTGTTTTGGCTACTTTACGAAAACTTCTCGACCGTGCGAAGCCTAATTTCGAACCAGGAGGAAAACTACATGCCTTCCAGTCGGTATTCGACGGCTTTGAAACATTTCTATATACTCCACGCACTACATCGCCCAGAAATGGTGCGGTTCACATCCACGACAGCATCGACAGCAAGCGCACCATGATTATCGTGGTGGCCGCTCTGCTGCCCTGCTTTCTTTTCGGCATGTACAATACCGGATATCAGCACTGGCTGGCACTGGGCGCTGCCGAATTTCCGTTCTGGCAGATTATGCTTTACGGCTTCCTCACCATTCTCCCCCGAGTAGCTGTTGCCTATCTTGTGGGACTCGGCATCGAGTTTGCCGTCGCACAGGTAAAACACGAAGAGATTCAGGAAGGCTTTCTTGTCACCGGCCTTATCGTTCCGATGATATGTCCGGCAGAAGTGCCTCTGTGGATGCTCGCCGTAGCGGTGGCATTCTCGGTTGTATTTGTAAAAGAAGTATTTGGCGGCACGGGCTACAATGTGCTTAACGTGGCACTTATGACACGCGCATTCCTTTTCTTCGCTTATCCGGCGCAGATGTCGGGCGATAAGGTATTTGTAGCCTCCGGCGCACCATTCGGCTACGGCACTCCCCTGCCCGATGCGTTCTCAGGCGCAACTCCGCTTGGAGAGATTGTCGGACAGACCGGCCCCGAGATTATTCTCAAAGGCATCGACGGCTCCATAATCGACACATGGCAGGCATTCCTCGGCCTTATCCCCGGCTCGTTTGGCGAGACTTCGACACTTTGCATTCTCCTCGGAGCAATTCTGCTTCTCGCCACAGGCATAGCATCGTGGCGCATAATTCTTTCGGTTTTTGCCGGCGGCCTCGCCACCGGTTGGCTCGTAAATACCTTGGCAACACCGACGTATCCGGCTTCGTACATCTGTCCGGTCGACCAACTTTTGCTCGGCGGCTTTGCCTTCGCGGCAGTTTTCATGGCTACAGACCCGGTTACTTCCTGCCGCACCAACACTGGCAAATATATCTACGGCTTCCTTATCGGTGCAATAGCAATTATCATACGCACATACAACAACGGATATCCCGAAGGAGCAATGCTTGCCGTACTGCTTATGAACTGCTTTGCCCCTCTCATCGATTACTGCGTCGTGCATGCCAACATGCGCCGTCGCACACGCCGTTTAACCGCTAAAACCACACGTTAATGAACAGACAAGGCAACCTCTATACAATTATATATATTGTAGCGCTCGTAGTAGTGGTGGGCGCGGCTCTCGCTTTCACGTCAATATCGCTCAAAGACCGTCAGCAGGCAAATGTCGAAGCCGATAAAATGGCACAGATACTGGCGAGTGTGCAAATTACCCCGGAGCCCGGACAGGTAATCGACGACTACAAGCGTTTTATCACCGACACATATTGTGTCGACATGCAGGGAAACAGAATTGAAGGTGCCACAGCGGCATTCGATGTCGATGTTGACGCTCAAAGCAAAGAAGCGCCCGACAAGCGCCTTCTGCCTGTATATGAGTGTACACTCGACGACGGCTCGGTGAAGTATATCATGCCCATGTACGGCGCCGGCCTTTGGGGCCCAATCTGGGGCTATATTTCTGTTGATGCCGATGGCTCGACAATATACGGTACCTATTTCGCCCATCAGGGCGAGACTCCCGGACTCGGTGCAGAAATCGAAAAGCCCAAATTCCGCGAGCAGTTCGACGGAAAGCATCTTATAAAAAACGGTGCTTTCGTGCCCGTCGCTGTGGTAAAACACGGTCTTGCCCCCCAGGGCAACGAAGACTATGTCGACGGCATCTCGGGCGGCACTATCACCAGCAAGGGCGTAGGTGCGATGATTGACAATTGCCTGTCGCCTTACAGTTCATTTCTCGAAAACCTTCAGGCAAAATAAGCCGCGAAATTTTAGCACAATATGTCGAATAAAGAAGTATTCTTCAATCCATTTTCGAAGAGCAATCCCGTAATCGTGCAGATTCTCGGCATTTGCTCTGCGCTTGCCGTCACCGTCAAACTCGAGCCGGCAATAGTCATGGGTCTATCGGTGATTGCCGTGCTGGCCTTCAGCAATGTAAT
Source organism: Muribaculaceae bacterium (assembly GCA_003979155.1). Taxonomy (GTDB): domain Bacteria; phylum Bacteroidota; class Bacteroidia; order Bacteroidales; family Muribaculaceae; genus CAG-873. Next base: position 5,393 of record RYWL01000062.1, on the reverse strand, counting down.
CATATCACTGATTCGAAACACCATTCCCACCAATATCCGCATTATCGTACAGCTGGTAATTGTAGCCGGTCTCGTTGTGATAGTGTCGCAGCTCCTACAGGCCTACGCCTACAACGTAAACAAACAACTCTCGGTATTCATCGGCCTGATTATCACCAACTGCATACTTATGGGCCGTCTCGAAGCCTTTGCCATGGCCAACCGACCATGGCCGTCGTTCCTCGACGGTGTCGGCAACGGCATCGGATATGCCATAATACTCATCATCGTGGCATTCTTCCGCGAACTGCTCGGCTCCGGCACTTTGCTGGGATTTCAGGTAGTGCCGCAGAGCTTCTACGATGCCGGTTACGTCAACAACGGTCTTATGATTCTGCCTCCGATGGCCCTCATCGTCGTAGCCTGCATTATATGGGTACACCGCAGCTTTAATAAAGACCTTCAAGAAAAATAACCGGCTTAAACGAACCTAACAATGGAAAATCTGAACTTATTCATACGGTCGATTTTTGTCGACAACATGATATTTGCCTACTTCCTTGGCATGTGCTCGTTCATAGCAGTGAGCAAAAATGTCAAGACGGCTTTCGGTCTCGGCATTGCTGTCACATTCATGCTCACTGTGACACTGCCGGTAAACTACCTGCTCAACACATACGTACTGAGCCCCGCCGCACTCACATGGCTGAGCCCCGACTTCGCCGATGTCGATCTCAGCTTTCTGTCGCTGATTGTATTTATAGCCGTCATCGCTTCAATGACCCAGCTGGTTGAAATGGTGGTTGAGAAATATGCCCCGGCACTCTATGCATCGCTCGGCATCTTTCTGCCGCTCATAGCTGTAAACTGCGCCATTCTCGGCGGCTCGCTGTTCATGCAGCAGCGCGGCTTTGCAAACACCGGCACTGCCGTAGTCGCAGGCCTCGGATGGGGTATCGGATGGCTACTTGCCATAACAGCAGTCGCCGCAATTCGCGAGCGCATAGCACAATACTCCAACATTCCCGCGCCGCTTCGTGGCGTTGGCATCACATTTATTATCACAGCCCTTATGGGAGTGGCCTTCATGAGCTTCCTCGGCATTAAAATCTAAAAAAATGCTTCTCTATATCATCTGTCTGCTCACATCATCGGCACAGCTCACAATTATGGCTGCGGTCGGCTTCTTCCTCGCAGTGACACTGCTCCTTGTGGCAATACTGCTCGTAGCAAAGAAATATCTCGTACAATCGGGCGATGTGACAATAACCGTCAACTCCGACACAAAAATCACCACTCCGGCCGGAAAATCGCTACTCTCCACAATGGCCGACAACAACGTATTCCTCCCCTCGGCATGCGGCGGCAAAGGCAGCTGCGGACAGTGCCGCGTGCAAGTACCCGCAGGCGGTGGCGAATCCCTCCCCACCGAAGCCGTGCACTTCACCCGAAAAGAACTCAAAGACAACTGGCGCCTCGCCTGCCAGGTGAAGGTGAAAAACGACCTTGAAATAAAAGTGCCGGCATCGGCTCTCAACGTCAAAGAGTGGGAATGCGAAGTTATCTCGAACCGCAATGTGGCAACATTTATCAAAGAATTTATCGTTGCCCTTCCTCCCGGCGAGCATATGGACTTTCTCCCCGGCTCATATGCCCAGATAAAGATACCACCCTACTCGATGGACTATGACAAAGACATCGACAAAAACCTTATCGGCGACGAATATCTGCCCGCATGGGAAAAATTCGGCCTCTTCTCGCTCAAATGCGTCAACAAAGAGACCACCGTCCGTGCTTACTCAATGGCTAACTATCCCGCCGAAGGCGACCGCATTATGCTCACCGTGCGCATCGCCACTCCGCCATTCAAGCCAAAGCCTCAGGTCGGTTTTCAAGATGTGATGCCCGGCATAGCGTCGAGCTACATATTCTCGCTCAAACCCGGTGACAAAGTGCGCATGAGCGGCCCTTACGGTGATTTCCACCCGATCTTCGACTCTACAAACGAAATGATTTGGGTTGGCGGCGGCGCCGGCATGGCTCCCCTTCGCGCACAGATAATGCACATGACAAAGACCCTCAGGACCACAAACCGAAAGATGAGCTATTTCTACGGTGCGCGCGCGCTCAATGAAGTCTTCTACCTCAACGACTTCCTCAGCCTTGAGAAAGAATTCCCCAACTTCAAATTCTACCTCGCACTCGACCGTCCCGACCCGGCAGCCGACGCCGCAAACGTCAAATACACCCCCGGATTTGTACATCAGGTAATGTTCAACCAATACCTCAAAGACCACGACTCGCCCGAAGATATCGAATACTACATGTGCGGCCCCGGTCCGATGAGCAATGCTGTGAACAACATGCTCGACAGCCTCGGCGTCGACCCGGCAAACATCCACTACGACAACTTCGGAGGATAACCCAAACAACCGGCTCTGTGACTTGCACAATGCAACCACAGAGCTCTTTTTTTATATGGCGAAAATGCAAGAAAAAGCCAAAACTCCGTTTTATCACGCCCAATCACCTAATTTTTGCAAAAACGGTACACCTTTTTTGCTCGTTCACCTCAAATTTCATATCTTTGCAAAACACTAATATATTAACACCGGCCGATTATACGGCACGATATTGGATAATACTTAAAAATCAATTAATAATTTAACGAATGAAAAGAGTATATACATTCGGCGACGGCAAAGCAGAAGGCAATGCAGATATGCGAAACCTTCTCGGTGGCAAAGGCGCCAACCTCGCCGAAATGAACCTTCTCGGAATGCCCGTTCCTCCCGGTTTCACAATCACTACAGAAGTTTGCAACGAATATACACGCTACGGCCGTGACGAAGTGGTAAAACGCATCGCCGACGAAGTAAAAGCTGCAATCGCTCACGTAGAAGAGCTTACCGGCAAAAAATTCAACGACCCCGCCAATCCCCTCCTCGTATCCGTACGCTCAGGCGCTCGCGCCTCGATGCCCGGTATGATGGATACTGTGCTCAACCTCGGCATGAACGACGCCACAGTTGAATCTCTCGCACAGAAAAGCGGCAACCCCCGCTTCGCTTGGGACAGCTACCGCCGATTCGTGCAGATGTATGGCGACGTCGTGCTCGGAATGAAACCCAAAAAGAAAACCGACATCGACCCCTTCGAAGAAATCATGGACAAGGTAAAAGAAGCCAAAGGCATCAAACTCGATACCGAGCTTGACGTCGAAGACCTCAAAAACCTTGTAAAACTCTTCAAATCCGCTGTAAAAGAATACACCGGCAAAGACTTCCCCGACAACGCCTGGGAACAGCTCTGGGGCGGCATATGCGCCGTATTCGACAGCTGGATGAACGAACGCGCTATCATCTACCGCCGAATGAACCAGATTCCCGAAGAATGGGGCACCGCCGTAAACGTACAGGCAATGGTCTACGGCAACATGGGCAACAACTCCGCTACAGGTGTGGCATTCAGCCGCGACGCCGCTACTGGTGAAAACATCTTCAACGGCGAATACCTCATCAACGCTCAGGGCGAAGACGTTGTTGCCGGCATCCGCACTCCTCAGCAGATTACTCTCGAAGGCTCGCGCCGTTGGGCAGCCCTCCAAGGCATCTCTGAAGAAACCCGTGCCGAAAAATATCCCTCGCTCGAAGAGTCAATGCCCGTATGCGCAAACGAACTCTTTGCTATCGCCGCCCGTCTCGAAGAATACTACAAAGACATGCAGGACATGGAATTCACTATTCAGGACGGCAAACTCTGGATGCTCCAGACTCGTAACGGCAAACGTACGGGTGCAGCCATGGTCAAAATCGCCATGGACCTCCTCCGTGCAGGCGTAATCGACGAAAAAACAGCCCTCAAACGCATGGAGCCCCAGAAACTCGACGAACTCCTCCACCCCGTATTCGACAAAGCCGGACTCAAACGCGCCACTGTAGTTGCAAAAGGCCTTCCCGCATCGCCCGGCGCAGCTGCCGGACAAGTCGTATTCTCTGCCGAAGATGCCGAAGCCTGGGCTGAGAAAAAACGCAAAGTAATCCTCGTCCGCATCGAAACATCGCCCGAAGACCTCCGCGGTATGGCAGTAGCCCAGGGCATCCTCACCATGCGTGGCGGCATGACATCGCACGCTGCCGTAGTAGCTCGCGGCATGGGCAAATGCTGCGTATCTGGTGCCGGCGAAATCAAAGTAGACTACGTGGCTAAAACCGTAGAAATGTCGGGCAAAACCTTCAAAGAAGGCGACTGGATTTCTCTCAACGGCTCTACCGGTGAAGTCTACGACGGTCAGGTACCGACAACCGAACCCGCTCTCGACGGCGACTTCGCAGCAATCATGAACCTCGCCGACAAATTCACCACATGTCTTGTCCGCACAAACGCCGACACACCCCGCGATGCTCGTCAGGCTCGTAAATTCGGCGCACAGGGTATCGGCCTCTGCCGTACAGAACACATGTTCTTCGAAGGCGACCGCATCAAAGCCGTACGCGAAATGATTCTCGCGTCCGACGTAGAAGGACGCCGCAGCGCCCTGGCAAAACTCCTGCCAATGCAGCGTGGCGACTTCGAAGGCATCTTCGAAGCAATGGACGGATTCGGCGTTACAATCCGCCTCCTCGACCCGCCTCTGCATGAATTCGTACCCCACCAGACAGCAACACAAAAAGAACTCGCCGAAGAAATGGGCCTCACTCTCGAAGAAGTCAAAGCAAAAGTTGACGCACTCGAAGAATTCAACCCCATGCTCGGACACCGTGGCTGCCGTCTCGGCATCACATACCCCGAAATCACCGAAATGCAGGCTCGCGCAATCATCGAAGCAGCCCTTGCATGCAAGGCACGTGGCATAGAAGTACATCCCGAAATCATGGTTCCCCTCGTTGGTACTCTCAAAGAACTCCAGAACCAGGCCGATGTAATCAACACCACTGCAGCCCAGGTATTCGAAGAAAAAGGCGACTCAATACAGTACAAAGTCGGCACAATGATTGAAGTGCCCCGTGCCGCACTCACAGCAAACGAAATCGCTCAGGTAGCCGACTTCTTCTCCTTCGGTACAAACGACCTCACCCAGATGACTTTCGGTTACTCGCGTGACGACGCCCCCAAATTCCTCAAGTTCTACAAAGAACGCGGAATCATCAAGACCGACCCCTTCGAAGTACTCGACCAGGTTGGCGTAGGCCAGCTCGTTCGCATGGGTGTTGAGAAAGGCCGTGCCACAAATCCCGACCTCAAAATCGGTATCTGCGGCGAACATGGCGGCGAACCCTCATCCGTCATCTTCTGCGCAAAACTCGGCATGAACTATGTAAGCTGCTCACCCTTCCGCGTACCTATCGCACGCGTAGCTGCGGCGCAGGCTGCCATCGAAGACTAAGAGATAGATACTTAAAATAAGCCACTTA
>RYWL01000061.1 GCA_003979155.1 Muribaculaceae bacterium | reverse complement strand
TTCTTTCTGATTTCCAAGGCAAATTTAATATCATTTTTTTGGTTTGCAAAAATTCTTTTATCACAATATAAGTGAAATATTTCTAATTTTAGCTAAATGCTCAGCATATTTATTAACATATACTAATTTACCAACAAATTGACTGTTTTTATGTTAATTTCTGTAATTGCAACAAAGACAGTTTTAGCCGACAAACTTCACCGACAGCCAATAGCTAAATGTATCAATAAACTTCAGATTATAGATTCCGCACAGCATTGTCTAAAAATTGTATCTCTGCGGTCTAACAAGAAGATAATAAACCTTCCGGACACAAAAATCGGTCTCTTTACAGATAGAGCCGTTAATATTTTCAATATATACAAAAAATGCAGCTTCCGAATCACTTCGTAAGCTGCACCAACAATAATTCTATATAATCCTATTTTTACTTCTTTTCTCCAAAGTAACGATCGTAGAGACCTTTGAAGCCGCGACCGTGACGAGCTTCGTCCTTAGCCATTTCGTGTACGGTGTCGTGGATTGCGTCGAGGTTCTGCTCTTTTGCACGACGTGCGATACGCATCTTATCCTCGTTTGCGCCGGCCTCGGCAATCATACGCTTGTAGAGGTTGGTCTTTGTGTCCCACACGCAGTCGCCGAGGAGCTCGGCAAACTTTGCTGCATGCTCGGCTTCTTCGAAAGCATAACGCTTGAAAGCCTCCGCAATTTCAGGGTAGCCTTCGCGGTCGGCCTGACGGCTCATTGCGAGATACATACCCACTTCCGAGCACTCGCCGGCAAAGTGTGCATTGAGGTCGGCAATCATCTGCTCGTCGGTACCTTTTGCCACGCCGATTTCATGCTCGGTGACAAAATTGAGTTCTTCACCCTCTTCTACTTCCTTGAATTTCGAAGCGGGAACACCGCACATTGGGCACTTTTCGGGAGCAGCGTCTCCTTCATGTATATAGCCACACACGGTGCAGACAAATTTCTTTTTCATAATAGTGAGTTTGATTGGTTCTTATGTAAACTTATTCGATAATTCCATATTTGCGGAAAACCTTTCCGATTTTCTCAAGAGCCTCGTCGACCTGCTCGGGTGTATGTGTAGACATGAGACTGAAGCGGATAAGTGTATCCTGAGGTGCTACTGCAGGCGAAACAACAGGATTTACAAAAATGCCGTCTTCGAACAAATCGGTCGTAATGGCAAAGGTCTTCATGTTGTCGCGGATAAAAAGCGGAATGATAGGAGTGCTCGTGTGACCTATCTCGCAACCGAGGCTGCGGAAGCCTTCGAGCGCCTGATTGGTACGTTTCCACAGATTCTCCTGATGCTCGGGCTCTTCAATCATTATGTCGATGGCCTTGAGCGCGGCAGCGGTCGATGCAGGAGTGATACTTGCCGTAAAGATGTATGAGCGGGAGTGGTGACGGAGGAAGTTTGTGATTGTCTTGTCGGTAGCAATGAATCCGCCGAGCGAAGCAAACGACTTCGAGAACGTACCCATGATAAGGTCTACATCGTCCTGCACGCCGCAGTGGTGACATACACCACGGCCGCCTTCGCCGAACACACCGATACCGTGGGCCTCGTCGACCATCACCGACGCATTGTATTGCTTTGCCAGACGGGTGATTTCCTTAACATTGGCAACATCGCCTTCCATCGAGAACACCGAGTCGGTAACAATCAGCTTCACTTTGTCGGGGTCGCACTTCTTAAGCTGCTCCTCAAGCGAAGCCATATCGTTGTGTTTGTATTTGAGCGATTTACTGAACGAAAGACGGCGACCTTCGATAATGGAAGCATGGTCCTGCTCGTCCCAGAGAATGTAGTCCTCACGGCCCGTAAGAGTGGAGACAACACCCAGGTTCACACCGAAACCGGTGGAATAAATCATCACGTCTTCCTTGTGCATGTACTCTGCCAAACGGCGTTCGAGCTGCTTGTGAAGGTCGAGAGTACCGTTGAGGAAGGGAGAGCCGGCACATCCGGTGCCATATTTACGGGTAGCTTCTATTGCAGCCTCTTTGATGCGGGGGTCGCTTACAAGTCCTGTATAACAGTTCGAACCGAACATCAGCACGCGCTTGCCGTTGATTGTCACTTCAGGCTCCTGCTCCGAAGAAATAGCGCGGAAATAAGGATAGACACCAGCTGCCTGCGCTTTTTGAGGTTCTGTATATTTTGAAAGCTTTTCCTGTAGAAGTTTCATTTACGAAATTATGTATCTTGTTGATTAAAGGCCCGGCGAGCTCGCAGCTCTTCCGGCTCATTATTATATATCGTGGCAAAGGTACAAATTTTTTTGCAATGTGAAGCTTTATTGGCTTTTTTTCACGGAGTGGCACATATTTCAGTACGCAATTTTTGTATACTACCGCACAGACCGACTTCGAAATAAAACACAAAAAGTGTAAAAGTCATCCTCCTAAACGAAATATTTTCAAAATTATTGGTAATTTTGCGTAGAACACATAATAAAACACATGAAAAAAACGATAATTTGCGCCCTTATGGTGCTGGCAATGTTTTTCGGAGAAGCACAGGCTTTCGATCTCAAAGACCTTTTCGGCAAAAGCAACACTACAACAGAGACTTCCGATGATAATTCCGATGGTATTCTCGGCGCTTTGGGCAGCTTCATAGGCAATATGACCGCCAACAAAAACTTTACCATCGACGATATTGCCGGCGTATGGGCTTACTCCGCTCCGGCAGTTTCGTTCAAGAGCGAAAGCGCACTCAAAAACGTTGGCGGAGCCGCTGCTGCCACGGCCGTGGAAAACAAACTCGCCCCCTACTACAAAACTCTCGGTTTTACACGCACGACTCTCACCATAGGCAAAGACCACACTTTCTCAATGAAAATGGGCATTATTCCTCTCAAAGGCACTGTTGAGAAAACCGACGACGGAAGTCTCGAATTCACGTTCACCGGCATCACCGGCAAGAGCTTAGGCAAGGTCGACGCAGTGGCAACCAAAAGCGGAAACAATCTCAACCTCACTTTCGATGCCACAAAATTCATAAACATTCTCACTTCTGTTGCCGGCAAGCTCAATATCAGCACCCTCAACACCATAACGTCGCTCCTCAACGGTTACGACGGCATATATATGGGCTTCCGCCTAAAGAGGTCGGGCGACGAACCCGAAACAGCCTCGTCGACAAGCAAGTAACCCGCATAGCAACCAAAGCATAACAAACGCCGGCACCACAGCGGATGTCGGCGTTGCTGTTTTTCAGAATGTTCAGGCCGGCGATGTCAGTCGAGCCGTATGAATTGTTCAGACGCTTTCGTGAGCACCTCTGGCTCGCCCTCGGCGGCCACAACATAGGTATTTTCTATTCCAATGGCACCCAAGCCCGGGACAACGAATTTAGGCTCGAGAGCGATTACGTTGCCGGCGGCAAGAATATCGCGCGAACGGGGAGCGATAACAGGCAGTTCGTTTACTTCAATGCCCACTCCGTGCCCAACAAAACCGGCGTGGCTGCGGTGTCCCATGAAGAAATCGGCCATGCCTGCGTCGGCTGCCATCTGCGACGCCTTGTTATAGAGGTCGCACGCCTTTGCACCAGGACGCATCATGCCGGCAAGCGTACGGCAGATATCGGACGAGAGCGCAAGCACCTGCAGAGCATTCTCGGATGGCTCGCCCTGAATGTACATGCGCGTCATATCGGTCATATAGCCGTTATAATTGCCGTTCACATCCACCATTACAGGCATATTCTCGCGTATAATCTCGCCGCACGCGCCCACCGGCAGGGAGGCATCGAGGCCTTCGCCACCCATGGCAAAGTCGTAAGGCGACGGAGTGTCGGCATTGTGGCCCGTGAGCACATTGCCCATAAAAAGCTCCATATCGGAACCTGCTACGCGGAATTGTCCCAGGCAGCCTTCGAGACGCGAGGCTCGCTCAATCTCAATCTGAAATTCGACATCGGTCATGCCTTCGCGGAAACAATGGGGTATGCGTTCATAGACAAGACTCTGCTTTTTGCCGTCGCAACGGAGTTTTTCTATTTCGGCGGCTGTCTTCACAGCACGGGCACCGCGCAGACACGGCGAAATGTTTGCCGACGGCTCCTTGCCGAAACAGGCAGCCAGACGCCGAGCCTCGGAGTAAGTGATTGTATCGAGCTCGAGGCCTATAGGAGAATCGTTCTTAAGACCTTTGGCAGCCAGAAGTGCCGGAATCTCTTCGGGCTTCCGGATATGGCTGTCGGGAGCATGATGGTCGGAGACAAGATGATTTGGCTCACGCACAAAGTAATACGGAGCCTCTATGTCGGTCGATACATATATGAATCCGCGGAAAACACGTCCGGTGAGGTAGTAGATGTTCACATTGTTGCGAACGAGTGCGTGCGATATGCCGGCAGCCCTCATCTGCTCTTTGACCTTCTCGAGCCTGCGCTGCTGTTCGTCAACGCCGAGAAGGTTGATATTGTATTTGTCGATTGCGTCCATAACTTGAATCTAATCTTTATTAATCTTTGTTTTCGCCCAGAATGCCGGGCAAATCTTTGATTGAACAGATTGTGTACTCCTCGTCGGTCACACCGCGGCCGAAGCCGTACGATGCCCATGCAAAGGGGATGCCGGCGGCGTGGGCCGAACGGCAGTCGCCGGCAGTATCGCCGATGTAAAGCGGTGCCTGCAAGTCATATTTCTCAACTATGATTCGGTTATTCGCGTCTTTTTCGAGGCCGGTCTCTCCATACGAGATTCCGTCGGTAAAAAACGGTCCAAGACCCGTTGTGCGCATGAAATTAGGCACGCCGAATGCCGTGCAGTTGCTCACGAGAAACAGCTTGTATGATTTCGACAGCTGACGGAGAGTTTCTGTCACACCATCGTACAGACGGCCACCGAGCACGGGCATAAGCTCGCGCTCTTTGTGCGAAAGCGCATCCATAAAATTGTCGTAGGCGCATGCCTTGCCTATTATCACATCGAAAATATACTCTATGGGCTTACCCATCAATTCCGCAAGACGGTCGTAGCTTACGTGCGGCACCTGCCGACAGCACACATCGATTGCCGCGTTCCATATGGCACAATAACTGTCGACGGCATCCCAGAGGGTGCCGTCCATATCGAATAGCAGACTGTCGTACTTCCGCTCTGCTTTTATGTTCATGTCAATCAGTTTTTGGTAAGAAAACAATTCCGATCTGCTCAATGTTCGGCAGCGTATCCATTCGCATTATGTGACGCAGCTCCAGAGTCTCGCCCTTGTGGATGGAGAACCGCCGGGCAATAGTGTCGGTCAGCTGCCGCGACGGCCCGGTGCCATGCCCGAGCCAATGCCCCTCGGCATCGGCAAGCCCGATATTGAGTGTGTCGCGTCGGACCGTGCTGTCGGTATCGGCATACGAAAGCTCGAGCCACAGATTGCTGTATTCATAACCCGAGGTATGCCGCAGCGACAGAAGCAGAACTCCGTCGGCGACCACGCTGTCGCGCAGGGTGTCGACGGTGAATTCGAGCGGTCGCGCATAATCCCATCTCTGGTCGGCGAATGTGTGGAAGGAACTGAAATAATTGTCGTCGCCATTGCCGCGCGAGCCCGTGATGCCGCACGACAATGCGGCAGTCAACAGGAGCGCGTATATAGGCAGTCTATTCATTTTTAGGTGTTTCACCGGGGCTTGCGGGCTTTTCGCCGCCCTGGTTGTTGTTTCGCTGTTTAGGGCGTTTTTTAGGACGCGGACGGCTCTCGGGATGCGCAGCATGCTGCGATTTCTGCTGAGCCGGTGCTCCTTTTTGGCCGTCTTTGCGGTCACGACGCTGTTCTTCGCCGCCATCGGCTTTGGCCTCCTGCTGAGGCTTGGAAGCCTTCTGGCCTTGCGTTTTTTTCTTTTTCTTCTTTTTTCTGTCGAAACGGGCCAAATCGTCGTCCGGTCCGAGAATATCGCCGAACTCTGCCTTGGGCTTCGGTTTCTCTTCGCCCTCTACAAGCAGCGACAGCGGCTTTTCGCCATGCTTGTTGAGTCCGATAATCTCAAACACGCGGTCGGCCGTGATGGTAACGAGGTTCACAGCCATCTGCCGGTCGGTGGAGTATGTTACCTTGCGGTTGAAAATATCGCTCTTGAAGTGATAATATGTCGCATCGGCAGTCTCAAGCACGGCATCGCGCGGAGGCATGCGTCGGGTGGCCTCGACATATGCGTCGACCTCGAAATTGAGGCAGCATTTGAGCTTGGCGCACTGGCCGGCGAGCTTCTGAGGATTGAGTGAGATGTCCTGAAAACGGGCGGCACTCGTCGACACAGACACAAAACCGGTCATCCACTGCGAGCAGCAAAGAGGACGGCCACAGGGACCGATACCGCCGATACGGCCGGCTTCCTGACGCGCGCCTATCTGCTTCATCTCTATGCGCACCTTGAATGTCTCGGCGAGCACTTTTATCAGTTGGCGGAAATCGACACGCTCGTCGGCAATATAGTAGAATATTGCCTTGTTGCCGTCGCCCTGATACTCGACATCGCCGATTTTCATATTAAGATTGAGGCTTTCGGCAATGCGGCGGGCACGTATCATAGTGTCGTCCTCCAGTGCTTTGGCCTCCTCATATTTTTCTATGTCGGCAGGCTTGGCCTTACGGAACACACGGCGGAGAGTCGTCGCACTGCCCGAACGTCCCAACGAGCGCAGCATGCGCAACTCGGCCAGGGCGCCGGTGAGGGTTACGGTGCCTATATCATGGCCAGGCACAGCCTCCACTGCCACAAGGTCGCCTTTTTCGAGAAGGAGATTGGTAGTGTTGCGATAGTAACCGCGACGGGTATTTTTGAACTGGACCTCGACATACTCGCTGTCGGCGCATCCGCCGGGTATGTCGGCAAGCCAGTCGGTGCTCTGAATTTTACGGCGACGGCAATCTTCGGCAAAGGCGCAGCGTGTCGAGGGCTGCTCTTCGGCTGTTTTCGCAGCCTCGGAGTCGTCGGCTACGGTCGCCGTGCCCGGGTCTACAGCGGCGGCATCTGCCGTCTGCGATCCGGCCATTGCCATAGGCTCACCGGCACTTTCGGGAGTCTGACGCCGTTTATTTTTGCTTGCCATGGCTTATTTGGCAAAACTTACCGAACGGGTCTCGCGGATAACGGTGATTTTCACCTGTCCGGGATAAGTCATCTCATCCTGAATGCGGCGCGCGATTTCCGACGAGAGCTTTTCGGTCTCAACATCGTCGATTTTGTCTGCGCCAACAATCACGCGGAGCTCTCGGCCGGCCTGAATGGCATATGTCTTTATTACACCCGGATAGCTCATTGCAAGCTGCTCGAGATCGTTGAGTCGCTTGATATAAGCCTCCACAATTTCGCGACGGGCTCCCGGACGGGCTCCCGATATGGCGTCGCACACCTGCACAATCGGAGCAAGGAGCGAAGTCTGCTCCACTTCGTCGTGGTGGGCGCCGATGGCGTTGCATATCTCGGGCTTTTCCTTATATTTTTCGGCGAGCTTCATGCCTAAGAGTGCATGCGGCAGCTCGGGCTCTTCGTCGGGCACCTTGCCTATATCGTGGAGAAGACCGGCTCGACGGGCTTTTTTAGGATTAAGACCCAGCTCCGATGCCATGACGGCGCAGAGGTTAGCAGTCTCACGCGAGTGCTGAAGCAGATTCTGACCGTAGCTCGAGCGATATTTCATCTTACCGATAAGACGGATAAGCTCGGGGTGCAGGCCGTGGATGCCGAGGTCGATTGCCGTGCGCTGGCCGGTCTCGATAATTTCCTGCTCAAGCTGCTTGCGCACTTTGGCCACGACTTCCTCGATGCGTGCCGGATGAATGCGACCGTCGGCCACAAGCTGGTGAAGGGCAAGACGGGCCACTTCGCGACGCACAGGGTCGAAGCCCGAAAGGACAATAGCCTCGGGGGTATCGTCTACAATGATTTCAATGCCGGTGGCGGCCTCGAGGGCACGTATGTTGCGACCCTCGCGGCCTATGATGCGGCCTTTGATTTCGTCGGAGTCGATGTGGAAAACGGTAACAGAGTTTTCAATCGCGGTTTCTGTGGCCACACGCTGAATCGACTGCACCACAATGCGCTTGGCCTCCTTGTTTGCCGTGAGCTTGGCATCGTCCATAATATCGTTGATATACGATGCAGCCGCAGTGCGGGCTTCATCTTTGAGGCTCTGGATGAGCTTTTCTTTGGCTTCTTCCGACGACAGGCCCGAGATGTGCTCGAGCAGGTCCTGGGCCTGGCGATGCATGTCGTCGAGCTGAGTCTGGCGCTGGTTAATCACATTCTGCTGAGCCTCGAGGGTCTGACGCGCGGCATCAAGCTCATTG
>RYWL01000060.1:4399-8426 GCA_003979155.1 Muribaculaceae bacterium | reverse complement strand
TTATAAATGTCGGTGATGACCAATGATGCCAAAGTAAGGCCGAACGATGCCGTGATATGTGCGAAAGTGCCGTTGACACCGGCCGGACCTTCGGAACGGTGTGCTATGGTCTCGGGGCTATATACGCATTTGAATTTACGTTGTGGAAATATGCCGCTGCGGCGGAAATGGGTTCGCAGAGCACGTGCGAGCGGACAACCTTCGACTTTCCAGAATTCGGCGACGGAGATTTTCGACATGTCGATTTTCCGTGCCGCGCCCATCGAAGAGAAAAAAGCTTTGTGCGGAGCAGTGGCGCCAGATGTGCAGCGGAGTATAAGGTCGGCTTTGTCGGGCAGGGAGTCGATTGCGTCGATTACATAGTCATAGTTTTCGATGTCGAACTCGTGTGCGGTCGTCGGCGTATATCGTTTTTGCATGGCGTTGATGTGCGCGTCGGGGTTTATGTCGGCGATTCGGCGTGCTATCACGTCGACTTTCGCTTGTCCGACGGTAGACGAAAGAGCCGGCATCTGTCGGTTGATATTCGAGGGAGCCACGGTGTCGGAGTCGACAATGGTTATATGTCCTACCGCCGAGCGAGCCAGGGCTTCAACGCACCACGAGCCTACACCTCCCACACCAAAGACAATCACTCTGGTGTCTGACAGCGAAGTCATCATTTCGTCTCCGGCAACAATTGCTGTGCGGCCGAAGTATTCAGAATCGTTATGCATAAAGTGTCTTTTTGAAATACAAAAGTAATCAAAAGGGCCGAAATATGGATACCGGCGGTTTAATTCGGAAATAATTCGTATATTTGCATTGGGCAAAGTAACTAAAAAAGCGATGATTAAAAGACTTCTTTTCTATATATTATTGCTTCTCACGTCGTTTGGCGTATCGGCAGTGCGCGTTGATACGGTGACAGTAGCCACTAAACATCTCGCCACACCTATGAAGCTTATAGTTTATACTCCTGATGCAGCATCGGCCGGTGGCTGTTTCCCCACGGTATACATGCTCCACGGCTTTGCGGGAGACTATACCAACTGGAGTTTGAAAGAACCGCGTCTTGCCGGCCTTGCCGACAGCTACGGCATGATACTCGTCTTTCCCGACGGGCGCGACAGCTGGTACTGGGATTCGCCGGTAGATAAGTCGATGCAGATGGAGAGTGCCATTACATGCGATGTAGTTCCCTATATCGATCGTCATTTTCCAACAGTTGCCGATCGGGAGCACCGTGCCATTACCGGTCTGAGCATGGGCGGTCACGGGTCGTTATGGCTTGCCTCAAGACATCCCGACATATGGGGCAATGCCGGCAGCATGAGCGGCGGTGTGAATATTCTGCCGTTTCCCAAAAGCTGGCGAATGAGCGAGCGTCTCGGCGCATACGAGACAAACAAGGAGGTATGGAAAAAACATTCGGTGATAAACAATATCGACGCAATCAAGGCAGCAAAACTGAATATAATCTTTGACTGCGGAGCCGATGATTTCTTTGCCGGCGTCAACGAAGACCTGCATAAACGCCTTCTCGAGGCCAAGATACCGCACGATTACACATCGAGACCCGGAAACCACTCCTGGGACTATTGGCGCAACTCGGCCTTGTATCATCTACTGTTCTTTAACGAGGCTTTTCGCAAGGCCGATGCTCAAGATGTTCGTAAATGATAGTAAAATCGCTGTATCTCAATAATTTCAAGAATATAGAGCATGCTCAGCTTGAGTTCTCGCCCAAAATCAACTGTCTTTTGGGTGATAACGGCATGGGCAAAAGTAACTTGCTCGACGCTCTCTATTTTCTTAGTTACTGCAAGAGTTTTACCGGAGCCAACGACGGTCTGATGGTAAGGCGTGGTGAAGACTATGCGTCGTTGCGTGGAAACTACTTCCGCCGCGGACTCGACGAAGAAATATCGGCCGGGCTACGGCCGGGTTCGCGCAAAGTATTCAAGCGAAGCGGCAAGGCATATCAGCGCCTCGCCGAGCACATTGGCGCATTTCCGCTTGTATTGCTTTCGCCGGCCGACATAGAACTTACTACGGGAGACTCATCGGAGCGGCGGCGATTTATCGACCGTATCATATCGCAGAGCGACAGTCGGTATCTCGATTCGCTTATACGCTACAATTCCGCACTTGAGCAGCGCAACCGCCTTTTGCGCGACGAAAGCAGCGATGATGGGCTATATGAAGCTCTGGAACTCCAGCTCGAAATGTCGGGACTGTACATAGCCTTACGCCGTGATGCTGTGATAGCTCAGCTCAGAGATATTTTTAAGCGGTATTACAGCAAAATCAGCGACAGTGCAGAGCTTGCCGATTTCGAATACTCGCACACCGATTATGCCGAAGGTCTCGCCGCGCACCTTCGGCATAATCGCCGTCGCGACCTGGCTCTCAAGCACACATCTTCGGGACCGCATCGCGACGATATAGTATTTACCAGCGACGGCATGCCCCTGCGGCGCACTGCATCGCAGGGACAGACAAAGACATTTACCACGGCACTGCGTTTCGCCCAGTACGAGCTTCTTCGCGAGGCTCTGGGAGTGAAACCCCTGCTGCTGCTCGACGATATTTTCGATAAACTCGATGCCGGCCGTGTGCGTAGGATTATGGATATAGTCGGTGCTTCGGGCTCTTTCGGACAGATTTTTATAACCGATACCAACCGCAAGCATCTTGATGAAATTGTGGCCGATATTCCCGAAGCTGCCGAAAACTACCGTCTGTGGCATGTGGAGCGCGGTGTATTCACTCCTATAGAAGCATGAAACGCCGTCAGCCCCTCCTTATCGAACAGATTCTCCGTCAGATGATAGAGGCTACCGGCATGCGTCCACAGTTGGAGCGCCATACGGCAGAGTCTATGTGGCCGGCGGTAGTCGGGGAGCAGATTGCATCGTATACCAACAGATTATATGTAAAAGACAGCACACTGCATGTATATATCACTTCGGCTTCTCTTAAAGAAGAGCTGAGCTACGCCCGCGACAGGCTGGTGGAAAAGCTCAACGAGGCTGTGGGAAAACATGTGATAGATGCTGTTGTAATTCACTGATAATAATGGAAATTCCTGAACCTCAATTTGAATTTTATCATCACATACCCGTTCAGATACGTTTCAACGACGTAGACCTCTTCGGTCATCTGAACAATTCGGTATATGTCGAGTTTTTCGATATGGGTAAGCTGCTTTATTTCAAGCAGTTTATGGGCGGTCACTTTGAAAAGCAGGCCAGTGTGCCCGTTGTAGCTACCATAAACTGCACATTCTGTACCCCCACATATATCGACGACCGCCTCGAGGTTTACACCGCTGTGGCCTCGATTGGCGAGAAGTCGCTCGTGCTTGAGCAGCGGATTATCGACAGCAACAAGAATGTGAAGTGCATCGCCACTACACATATGGTGAATGTCGATGCCAAAACCGGGCGTCCCGTGCCCGTGACCGACGAATGGCGCAAGGCAATATCGGAATACGAACATCGCGAACTATAACTTTATAACCTATAAAACCATATGATAACACGACTTGAACAATTAATCGACGAAGCACGCAACCGCGGCCGCAAACGTCTGGCAGTTGCCTACGGCAACGATGCCCACACTCTCGGAGCTGTATATGAGGCATGGAGCAAAGGTCTCGTAGAGCCAACAGTGTTCGGCGACAAGTCCGAAATACTGCGATTGTGCAGTGAAAACAATTTTGATACGTCGGCATTTGCCATTGTCGATGAGAAAAGCGATGTGCGTTGTGTGCAGCTCGCAGTGTCGCTTGTCTCCACCGGCGGCGCCGACGTGCTCATGAAAGGCCTTGTCTCCACCGACAAATACATGCGTGGCATCCTCAATAAGGAAGCCGGCCTTTTTCCGCCCAAAGGCACTCTGAGCCACGTGTCGGTTGTAGAGATGCCCGGCCGCGAAAAGCTTCTCTGCATATCTGACGTGGCAGTGATACCGCAGCCCGACTTCAAGCAGAAAACCATTCTTATAGGATATCTGACCAAAATAGCCAATTCACTCGGCATCG
>RYWL01000060.1:0-4389 GCA_003979155.1 Muribaculaceae bacterium | reverse complement strand
GCATCGAATGTCCGAAGATTGCCTGCATTGCTCCTTCGGAGCAGGTGCTCCCCACAGTGCCGTCGTCTACAGAGTCTGCGATACTTGCCAAAATGGGCGACCGCGGCCAGCTCGGCAAAGTAGTGGTCGACGGTCCTCTGTCGCTCGATGTGGCTCTCTACAGGGAAGTCGCTGAAGAGAAAAAAGTGAAGGGCTCGCGTGTTGCAGGCGACCCCGACTGTCTCCTCTTCCCCAATATAGAATCGGGAAATGTGTTCTTTAAAGCAGCATCGCACTTCGGCGGAGCCGAGATTGCCGCTATTGTGGTAGGCACCAAAGTGCCATGTGTGCTCACTTCGCGCGGCGACACTCCCAGCACGAAGCTATACTCCATAGCGCTCGCATGTCTTCAGTCGAAATAATCAATAAAGAATTCATGACCTATAACATATTGGCAATCAATCCCGGTTCGACATCAACCAAGATAGCTGTCTATAAAAACGAAGACCAGCTTTTCACCACTTCTATATCGCACACACCCGAAGAACTGGCCGGATTCAAGTCGGTGAACGAGCAGTTCGAATGGCGCAAGGGGCTCATCCTTAAGAATCTTGCCGAAAACAATATCGACATGAAAAAGCTTTCGGCGGTCGTTGGGCGTGGCGGCGTAATCAGCCCTATAGAAAGCGGTGTCTATGAAGTAAACGATGATTTAATCCATGATTTGCTCAACGCGCGCATGCAACATGCATCTAATCTCGGCGGCCTTCTCGCACGCGACATCGCCGACAGCATAGGAGTGAAATCGTATATCGCCGACCCCGTGGTGGTCGACGAGATGATGCCCTACGCCCGTATTTCAGGTGTGCCTGAGTTGCCGCGCGAATCAATCTTCCATGCCCTCAACCAGAAAGCGGTTGCCCGGCTTTTTGCAAAAGAATCGGACAAGAAATACGAAGATTTGAATCTCGTAGTGTGCCACATGGGCGGCGGATGTACGGTGAGCGCACACCGTCGCGGACGTGTGATTGATACTACCAATGCCCTCGACGGTTGCGGCCCTATTTCGCCCGAACGCTCGGGCTCGCTCCCTCCCGGTCCGCTAATCCGTCTCTGTTTCTCGGGTAAATACACAGAAGAAGAATTGCTGAAACTGGTGCACGGCAAAGGCGGTCTCTATGCCCATTTGGGAACGACATCAGTGCCCGAAGCTCTCGACCGTATAATGGCTCATGACTTGCATGCCATGCTCATTCTGCGCGCCATGTGCTACAGCATAGCCAAAGAAATCGGTGCTATGTCGGTGGCGCTGAAGGGCGATGTAGATGCCATTCTGCTCACGGGTGGCATAGCCCACAGCAAGCGTGTTACCGATTTTATCGCTGACCATGTAGATTCAATAGCCCCGATATTTGTGTATCCGGGCGAAAACGAACTAAAGGCGCTCAGCGAAAATGCCCTCGCCGTGCTGCGTGGCGAGCGTAGCGTCAAAACCTATGTCAGCGAAGACTACGACGACCCGTCGAAAATCAACGACACCTCTCGTCGCTCGAAGCTCCGCGATGTGTTGCTGGCTACGATAATGCCTCCGAAAGGAAACAAGCCCATGACGGCTGTCCGGCAATATCTCCGCAAGTTCTCGCCGCGAAAAAATTGATAAAACGCACAGAGCCTCCACCAGGAGGCTCTGTGCGTTTTAAGGCAGATGTTATATGATGGACATTCCGGCCGAGGGGAGTGTGTCCGTGGTGTTATTTGAGATAAAATATGGTGTGGGTTAAGAATATTTCATTAATTTTGTTGTCGACGATTGATTTAGAATCTAATACCCGTTGAACAAAATCTTTGATATATGAGGAATTTATTCATTGCTGTTGGCTTGAGCCTCTCGCTGGCAGCGACAGCTTTTTCGCAGGGAATGCCTTATACCGACACTGCTCTTAGTGCGGCGGAGCGGGCAGATGATTTGCTGCACAGGCTTTCGTTAGACGAGAAAATAAGTCTGATGATGGATGTCTCGCCGGCCGTTCCCAGGCTTGGAATCAAACCGTATAACTGGTGGAATGAGGCATTGCACGGAGTGGCGCGAGCCGGAAATGCGACAATGTTTCCTCAGGCCATTGGTATGGCGGCCACATTCGACTGTGAGGCTGTGGAAAGTGCTTTTGGTGTTGTCAGCGATGAAGCAAGGGCTAAATTTCATGATGCCCGGCGCAATGGGAATTATGACAGGTATTACGGTCTTACTTTCTGGACTCCGAATGTAAATATTTTCCGCGATCCGCGCTGGGGCCGCGGTCAGGAAACCTATGGCGAAGACCCTTATCTGACTTCTCGTATGGGAGTCGCTGTTGTAAACGGGTTGCAGGGCACGTCCGACGGGGTGTATAACAAGTCACACGCCTGTGCCAAACACTTTGCCGTGCATAGTGGCCCTGAGTGGAACCGTCACTCATTTAATGTTGAGAATATAGCGCCGCGCGATTTATGGGAGACTTACTTGCCGTCTTTCGAGGCTCTTGTAAAGGAAGCGGGCGTGAAAGAGGTGATGTGTGCCTATAATCGTTTTGAAGGCACACCGTGCTGCGGTAGCAACCGCCTGCTCGTGCAGATACTTCGCGACGAATGGGGTTATGACGGTATTGTGGTGAGCGACTGCGGAGCAATTTCTAATTTTTATGTAAAAGGCCGTCATGAGACGCATCCTACAGCCGGAGCCGCGAGCGCCGATGCGGTAATCACGGGTACGGATCTGGAATGCGGCGACAGCTATCGGTCGCTGGGAGAAGCTGTGTCCAAAGGCTTGATTACGGAAGAGCAGATTGATAAAAGTGTGTTCAGACTGCTGAAAGCACGCTTTGAGCTTGGCGAGATGGACGATGACAGCATTGTAGCCTGGAGCCGGATTTCAATGGATACGGTATGCAGTCCGAAGCACCGGGCCTTGTCGCTCGATATGGCCCGTAAATCCATGACATTGCTTCAGAACAATGGTATTCTGCCACTTGCCAAATCAGGTAAGAAAATAGCCGTCATGGGGCCGAATGCCAACGACTCTATAATGCAGTGGGGCAATTACAACGGTACTCCCGTGCACACCGTGACTATCCTTGAAGGAATCCGGAACAAGATTGGTGATGTGCCCTATGAAAAAGGCTGTGACCATACGACACAGACTACTGATGTCGAAACATATCAGAAAATTGCCGCTGAGGCAGTTTCTAAAGTACAGGATGCCGATATCGTGATATTTGTCGGAGGCATCTCTCCGGCTCTCGAGGGCGAAGAAATGTCGGTTGATTATCCCGGCTTCCGGGGGGGCGACCGCACCGATATCGAATTGCCATTTGTGCAGCGGCAGCTGATAGCCGCTCTAAAAGTTGCTGGTAAAAAGGTTGTGTTTGTAAACTGCTCGGGCTCGTCTATCGCACTGGAGCCTGAATCATTTATGTGCGATGCAATACTTCAGGCCTGGTATCCGGGAGAGGAGGGTGGCACGGCGGTTGCCGATGTGCTATTCGGCGACTATAATCCGGCCGGTCGCCTGCCGGTGACTTTTTATCGCAATATAACCCAGCTGCCCAACTATGAGGATTATAATATGGTGGGCCGCACCTATCGCTATATGCGTGAAAAACCTCTTTTCCCCTTCGGTCATGGCCTTAGCTACACGAAATTCCGTTATGGCAAGCCGGTGCTTTCGTCAAATACTTTGAAAGTAGGAGACGAATTGCATATTGAGCTTCCCGTGAGCAATACAGGTGTCCGCAGTGGCGATGAAGTCGTGCAGATCTACATCCGTAAACGAGGCGATAAAGAGGCTCCTGTAAAAACTCTCCGTGCCTTCAGGCGTGTGTCTGTGGATGCTGGAGAAACCAAAAATGTGAAAATAACTTTAGCCGCTGATGCATTCCGCTTCTTCGACACTCAGACCAATACCATGCGTGTCGTCCCGGGTGATTATGATGTGATGTATGGAGGGAGCTCTGACCGGAATCAACTGAAGACAGTTAAGGTAAGATTGCAATAAACTTTCACCACATATAAAATGGAGCAGACTCCGGAAAGGTGTCTGCTCCATTTTATATGTGGTGAAATTAAGAATAAATATCAGAGGTCTTCTTCGATAGAGAATTCGTCGGAGAGGTCGTCTTCGTCGTCGAATTTCAACTCGTTGGTAACGGCAGGACTCTCGGCAGCTTCGTCGGCAGCCGGAGCCGCTTTGCTTGCGGCAGGTTTGGCAGAGGGAGTCTTGTCGGACGCTTTGAGCGCTTCCATGATTGCCTGCTCGAGTTCGGCGGCAAGTTCGGGGTTGTCGGCGATAACTTTTTTAGCAGCGTCGCGACCCTGAGCGAGTTTGCTGCCGTTGTAGCTGAACCACGAGCCGCTTTTCTGAATAACGTCGTAGTC
>RYWL01000059.1 GCA_003979155.1 Muribaculaceae bacterium | reverse complement strand
CGAATGAGCAGCATATGCGGCTCAATATGCGGATGCCGTATATATCCATCAGTTATAATTTGCAATGGGGACGGCAGAAACGAGGGGCAAGCAAACTTATAAATGCAGATGCCAGTATCAATCAATCTACCATAGGAGGAAGATAAAAACAGCTTAATCATACAAAGACAGGCAGCCCCGGCAGTGATTGTCGGGGTTGCCCGACTTTTTGCATGGATAGTTTTGTTCCTGATTGACGCTCAGCCATATCATCATGCCTTGTCCGATTGCCGACTTCATGCTCCCGGTTGTGACCGGATACACTTAAGCGAGAGAAAACGAACTGTTTCTTCCCGGCTCATTTCTATAAGAGGTGTATAACCGACAGCCGTGTATAGGATGAGGTTTCGCCTACAAATTGTATGGATATTTGTATGAATTAAAAATTAAATCCGCTGTAAACTTTTGATTTACAGCGGATTTAATTGATGATTGGCGGAAAGAGAGGGATTCGAACCCCCGGAGGTGTGACCCTCGTCGGTTTTCAAGACCGATGCAATCGACCACTCTGCCATCTTTCCTTAGAGTGATGCAAAGGTACGGCTTTTTTGTCGTACTGCCAAATTTTTTGTAAAAAACATTTCGAAAACATTTTGATTGCGGTCGAAACTAAGGTTAAAATGCTGAGAGTGGGATGTGTGTGCGTTTGCCGAAAGGCAAAACGGTGAGGGAACGCTAAAAAAATCAGCCGAACACATCGGGAGAAATGTTTTCGGCTGACAGGTGTGTTTTGTATAGATTTTTATTTGCCGTTGTCGCAATAGTCCATGGCCATATAGTGTTGGTATGGGTGGTCGCAAGCCGGGCATTCCTTAGGAGGCGTTGTGCCGCGGTATTCGTAACCGCATACAAGGCATTTCCACGTGATTTCGTGGTCGCGTTTCCATACGGTGCCGTTCTTCACCTGCTCAAGATAGTGGAGGAAGCGGCGGCGGTGCTGAGCTTCGATTTCGGCAATAGCCCTGAAGTGCGAAGCAATGTCGGGGAATCCTTCTTCGTCGGCAACTTTGGCCGATGCTGTGTATAGCTCCACGCCTTCAACTTCTTCTTCGTGAGCAGCACATGCGAGGTTGTCGGCCGTAGTGGAGATTACTCCGGCATCAACATTCATCGACACAGGCATGCTTCCGCCTTCGAGGAATTTGAAGAATACCTTTGAATGACGGAATTCATTTGCTGCGGTGTCGAGAAAGATTTGCTGGATTGGGTAGTATTGTTCTTTTTCGGCTTGGGTTGCATAGTATGTATAGCGAGTATATGCTGCCGATTCGGCCATGTAGGCAATGATGAGGTTTTTTTCGGTTTTTGTACCTTTGATGCTTTTCTGTGAGTCCATAACAAATAGCAGTTTATTGTTTTAGTAATGAATAAACGCTATTATGTCTCTATTTGTTCGATTGGCTTTGGTGCAGTTTTGAGTCAGCCGATGAAGTCTTTTTCGATAAACCGTGCTACGGCATCGCTGTAGTTGGGTCCGATGACTATGTCGGCGGCTTTTTTTACTTCAGGAAATGCGTTTTCGACAGCTATGGCCACGTCGGCGGCGGCGAGCATCGGCAGGTCGTTGAGGTTATCGCCGAATACTACAAGCCGATCGGCTCCGAGTTTCATCTTGAGGTAAAGTATGGCCGAGGCTTTGTTGACTCCCTCGGGAAATATCTCGAGGTTATATATGTCGTTGTTGAATATGTCGGGGTAGCAGCATAGCGAGCAGGCGGTGTGTGCTTGCACTTCAACGGCGGCGCGGCAGATGCTCTCTTTCGGCCCCATTGCAAAGCAGAGCATTGTGTTGATTATGGCCGCGTGCGGAGCCGGGGTGCCGAGATGGAAGCGCTTGAGGGCCAGATGCCGTCGCTCAAAGTAAAATTTTTCTTCCTGAGGGTTGAAAGCTACTGCCTCGTGATATACGTCGAGTGTAGAGCCGTCGGGAGCCATAGTGTAGGTGAAAGGGTGCACGCCGAGTCGGCGGCAGCAGTCGAGAGCCGCGACGATGTCGGCTTCGGGTATGAAGTGGTAATGTTCGAACGAAGCATTTGTGCGATTCCACATGGCGCAACCTGTCATCACTATTGCCGGTGCTGCCGTACGTGTGTTTGCGAGCAGGGGCACCACCGTTGCAGGGGTTCGTGCCGTGGCCACGGTGATGAGTGCGCCTTGTGCAGTGAGGTCGGATATTATTTCGCTCGACCGTTGAGAGATGTGCGAGTCGGTGCTCAGCAGAGTGCCGTCGAGGTCGCTCACGTAGAGTGTTTTCGGTTTCTTCATAGCGATACAAAATTACTAACTTTTTCGTTGCCGTCAAAGCTCACTGCTGCGACATAAAACCGCAGTGCCCGGCATACCGGGGAGACACTGCGGTTTCCATAACAGTAATATATGACTAAATTTGTTGCGACAGTCAGCGTTATACGATGCCCTGCGCGTGCATGGCCTTTGCCACCTTGAGGAAGCCGGCAACGTTGGCGCCTTTTACATAGTTAACGTAGCCGTCGTCTTCGGAGCCGTATTTCACGCATTGAGTATGTATGTCGTTCATGATTGAGCGGAGTTTTGTGTCTACTTCTTCAGCAGTCCACGACAGTTTCTGGGCGTTCTGAGCCATTTCGAGACCCGAAACGGATACCCCGCCGGCATTTGCTGCCTTGCCGGGAGCGTAGAGAATCCGCGCGTTGATGAACTTGGCGACAGCCTCGGGAGTGGAGGGCATGTTGGCGCCTTCGCTTACAGCGAAACATCCGCCGTCGAGGAGCGCTTCGGCATCGGAACCGTCGATTTCGTTCTGTGTCGCCGAGGGCATGGCGATGTCGCATTTTACGTTTTTCCACGGACGCTGTCCGGGGAGGTATGTGAGATTTTCGTCTTCGGCAAACTGGCTAATGCGGCCGCGATATGCAGTTTTGAGTTCGAATACTTTGTCGAACTGTTCACGAGTGAGGCCGTCGGGAATAATCACGGAGCCGCTGCTGTCGCTGAGCGACACTACTTTGGCACCGAGCGAAATGAGTTTGTCGGCGGTGTAGAGCGCCACATTTCCCGAGCCGGAGACTGCCACACGTTTGCCTGCAATGTCGATGCCGCGAGTGGCGAGCATATTGAGAAGGAAGTATACGTTGCCGTATCCTGTGGCTTCGGGGCGCACGAGTGAGCCTCCGAAGTTGAGACCCTTTCCGGTGAAGGCTCCGGTGAATTCGCGTGTCATCTTTTTGTACCAGCCGAACATATATGCCACTTCGCGACCGCCTACGCCTATGTCGCCGGCCGGAACGTCGGTGTCGGCGCCAATGTGGCGATATAGCTCGGTGACAAATGCCTGACAGAAGCGCATCACCTCCATGTCGCTTTTGCCGCGGGGCGAGAAGTCGCTGCCGCCTTTGGCTCCGCCCATGGCAAGAGTGGTGAGGGAGTTTTTGAAGGTCTGTTCAAAAGCGAGAAATTTGAGGATTGAGATGTTTACCGAAGAGTGAAACCTTATGCCTCCTTTATAGGGGCCAATGGCGTTGTTGTGCTGAACGCGATAGCCCATGTTTGTGCGCACTCGTCCTTTGTCATCGACCCATGAAACACGGAATGTGTAGATTTGGTCGGGGATGCAGAGGCGCTCGATAAGATTGAGATTTTCAAATGCCGGATACTTGTTGTACTCTTCTTCAATAGAATTTACCACTTCCTCAACTGCCTGAAGGTATTCGGGCTCATTGGGGAAGCGGCGCCGAAGGTCGGCTAAAAATTCAACTGCTTTCATCTTTTTTACCTGAATTTGAACTGGAAAACGAAAAAATCTGGAATAGACAGTAATCTTTGTGATTGCTGGTGCAAAAGTACAAATTATTTTTGAAGCCTAAAACATTTTGCAATATATTTTTGGTAAAAAATATCAAAACGCTCGTTAATTACTTTATTCTAAATACAAAGCGTCTCCACTTGCTGCACAGGCAAGTGGAGACGCTGATTAGTCCTGAGAGGGCTGATGTCAATATTCGTCCCAGCTCTTGATTTCGATCTTGTCGAGGGGCAGGGCAGTGAATGCTCGTATGAATGCTGTGGCCAGACGGGGGTTGGTGAGCAGTGGTATGTTGAGGTCTACTGCCGCACGGCGTATTTTCTGACCGTTGCTGAGTTCGGTGCCGGTGAAGTTTTTGGGCATGTTCACCACGAGGTCGACCTGCTTGTTGTGGAGAAGGTCTATGGCCTGGGGCTGCTGATCGGGAGTCGAGGGCCAGAATACGCGTACTGCCGGGATGCCGTTTTCGTTGAGATACTGGCATGTGCCGCCAGTGGCGTATATTGTAAGGCCTGCTTTATGGAGCAGATGTGCGGCATCGAGCATGTCGGCTTTTTGCTTTGCTGTGCCGGTGCTGAGCAGCACGGCGCGATGCGGTATGCGCATGCCCACGGCGAGCAGAGCCTTGAGCACAGCCTCATTGGTGTCGTCGCCCAGACAGCCTACTTCGCCGGTCGAAGCCATATCGACACCAAGCACGGGGTCGGCACCACCCAGACGCGAGAATGAGAACTGCGATGCCTTGATGCCTACGTAGTCGAGGTCGAAAGCGCTCTTGGATGGCTTATCGACATGTTGGCCGAGCATGATTCGTGTTGCCAGGTCGATGAAGTTGATCTTTAGAACTTTTGATACGAAGGGGAAGCTTCGCGATGCCCTCAGGTTGCATTCGATGACTTTGATGTCGTTGTTTTTCGCGAGGAACTGGATGTTGAACGGACCGGATATTTTGAGTTCACTGGCGATTTTGGCCGATACTTTCTTTATGCGGCGCATTGTCTCCACGTAGAGTTTCTGCGGCGGGAATTGTATAGTGGCGTCGCCGGAGTGTACTCCGGCAAACTCTACGTGCTCCGATATGGCGTAGGCTTTGATTTCGCCGTTTTCGGCCACTGCGTCCATTTCGATTTCCTTTGCGTTCTGTATGAACTGGCTTACAACTACCGGGTGCTTCTTCGACACGTTGGCTGCGAGTTTGAGGAAACGGTGAAGTTCGTCGTCGTTGGCGCATACGTTCATAGCTGCGCCCGAGAGCACATAGCTGGGGCGTACAAGAACCGGGAAGCCAACTTCGGCTACAAAGTCGTCGATGTCTTTGAAATCGGTGAGCTCGCGCCAGCGGGGCTGGTCTATGCCGAGAGTGTCGAGCATTGCCGAGAATTTGTGGCGGTCTTCCGCCCGGTCGATGCTCGATGCCGGGGTGCCGAGAATGTTTACGTGTGCTGCATCAAGTCGGGTGGCGAGGTTGTTGGGAATCTGGCCGCCTACAGAGAGTATCACGCCGTGAGGGTTCTCGAGTTCGAGAATATCCATTACGCGCTCGTAGGTGAGTTCGTCGAAGTAAAGGCGGTCGCAGATATCGTAGTCGGTCGACACGGTCTCGGGGTTGTAGTTTATCATCACCGAGCGGTAGCCCTCTTTACGGGCTGTGAGCAGGGCGTTGACCGAGCACCAGTCGAATTCTACCGATGAGCCGATGCGGTATGCGCCGGAGCCGAGCACAACCACTGAGCGGTGGTCGCCTTTATAGTCGACATCGTTGGCGGTGCCGTTGTATGTGAGGTAGAGATAGTTTGTTGCGGCAGGATACTCGGCGGCGAGGGTGTCAATCTGCTTCACCACTGGCAGGATGCCGAGTTCTTTACGGCGCGAGCGGACGGCGCTCATGCAGAGGTCGGTGTCTTTGTTGAGCACCTCTTTGTATATAGAGCGTGCAATCTGGAAGTCGCTGAATCCCTGCTGCTTTGCAAGGCGGAAGAGCGGCTCGGGTATGTCGTCGGGGTTGTTGAACTTTTCGAGCTCTGCCGATGTGTCGATTATATTGTGGAGCTTGTAGAGGAACCAACGGTCGATTTTTGTGAGCTCGTGTATGCGGTCTACGGTGTAGCCGTGTGTCATGGCTTTGGCAATGGCAAAAACTCGGCGGTCGGTGGGTTCGCTCAGAGCTCGGTCGAGGTTGTCGATTGACAGCTCTTTGTTTTCGACAAAACCGTGCATGCCTTGTCCAATCATTCGCAGGCCTTTCTGTATGGCTTCTTCGAAAGTTCGGCCGATAGCCATAACTTCGCCTACAGATTTCATCGACGAGCCTATGTGTCGGTCGACACCGTGGAATTTGCCGAGGTCCCAGCGGGGGATTTTGACCACTACGTAGTCGAGGGCCGGCTCAAAGAATGCCGAAGTGCACTGTGTAACGCTGTTGCGCAGGTCGAAGAGGCCGTAGCCGAGCGCGAGTTTGGCGGCAACGAATGCCAGAGGATAGCCGGTGGCTTTCGATGCAAGGGCCGACGAACGGCTCAGACGTGCGTTTACTTCGATAACGCGGTAGTCCATCGAAGCTGGGTCGTAGGCATACTGTACGTTGCACTCGCCGACGATGCCCACGTGGCGCACGATTTTTATGGCGATGCTGCGCAGGTAGTGGTAGTCGTCATTGGAAAGAGTCTGCGAGGGAGCGACAACGATACTTTCGCCAGTGTGAATGCCCAGCGGGTCGAAGTTCTCCATGTTGCAGACTGTGATGCAGTTGTCAAAACGGTCGCGAACCACTTCATACTCCACTTCTTTCCAGCCTTTGAGCGATTTCTCTACAAGCACCTGTGGAGAGAAAGAGAGCGCTTTTTCTACGAGTGCGGCCAGCTCGGTGTCGTTGTCGCAGAAACCGCTGCCGAGGCCGCCGAGGGCGTATGCCGCACGAACGATGACGGGGTAGCCCAGTTCGTTTGCCACGCGCAGGGCGTCGGAGACGCTCTCCACGGCATCGCTCTTAATGGTGTTTACGCCTATCTCGTTGAGACGTTCCACAAAGAGCTCGCGGTCTTCGGTATCCATAATCGCGCGGACCGGGGTGCCGAGTACACGCACGCCATAGCGCTCGAGTACGCCCGATGTCTCGAGCTCTACGCCGCAGTTTAGTGCGGTCTGTCCGCCGAATGCGAGCAGAATGCCGTCGGGACGTTCTTTCTCGATTACCCGCTCTACAAAGTAGGGGGTTACGGGCAGAAAGTAGATTTTGTCGGCCATACCTTCGGAGGTCTGGACCGTGGCGATGTTCGGGTTGATGAGAACAGTCTGTACGCCTTCTTCGCGCAGAGCCTTCAGAGCCTGTGCGCCGGAGTAGTCAAATTCGCCGGCTTCGCCGATTTTGAGGGCGCCGCTACCCAGGAGCAGCACTTTGTTTATCTTTTCCATAATCAGAGTAGCGCTATAAATTCGTCAAAGAGGAACTCGGTGTCGCGCGGACCGCTTGAGGCCTCGGGGTGGAACTGTGCGGAGAAGAAAGGCAGCGAGCGATGACGTATGCCTTCGTTTGTGCCGTCGTTCATGTTAATGAACAATGCTTCCCAGTCTTCGGGAAGGGTGTCTGTGTCGACCGCAAAGCCGTGGTTCTGCGATGTGACGAAGCATTGGTCGGTGCCAACGCGACGCACCGGCTGATTGTGGCTGCGGTGGCCGTATTTGAGTTTGTATGTTTTCGCGGTGGCTGCTTTTGCGAGCAGTTGGTTGCCCATGCAGATGCCACAGATAGGAGTTTTGCATTCCATGGCCTTGCGGATATTCTCCACGGTGATAGTGGCGAAGTCGGGATTGCCGGGACCGTTGCTGATAAAGAGTCCGTCGTAGGGGAGTGCGGTGAAATCATAGTCCCAAGGTACGCGCACAACGCGCACGCCCCGTCGGAGAAGACATCTTATAATATTGTGCTTTATTCCGCAGTCGACCAAAACTACTGTCTTGCGTCCCCGGGCATCGGGAGCGAGCGGCAGGGTCAGTGCGTCGGGAGCCTGGCCGAACTCATTGTACACCACGGGCTCTTTGCACGATGTGAGAGCTATGAGGTTCTCGGCGTTGGGGTCGTAGAAATCTACTTCGGGACAGCCTTCGATGCTGATTTTGCCGAGCATGGAGCCATGCTGTCGGAGATGCTTGGTGAGGGCACGGGTGTCGATGCCGTAGATGCCTGGAATTTTTTCTTCCTTAAGCCACTGAGCGAGCGAACGGTCGGCCAGCCAATGGCTGTGGTGGAAGGCGTAGTCCTGCGCAATAATTGCGCGGCAGTGTATACGCGCACCTTCGTAGTGGCCCTGAAGGGTGTCTTCTCCACCGGATGGGGGAACACCGTAATTGCCTAACTGAGGAAATGTGGTAACTAAAATCTGGCCTTCGTACGAAGGGTCGGTAAGACTTTCGGGATAACCGGTCATGGCGGTGTTGAACACCACTTCGCCGGCAGCCGGACCTTCGTGGCCGAAGCTGTAGCCTTTAAAGGTTGTGCCGTCCTGGAGCGTCAGAACGGCTTTTTTGCTCGCTTGCATTGCTTGGTGTGATTGTTAAGTATTGCAGTGGGCAGCTCTGTGATTACGAGCTTCACCGTGCAAAGTTAATCATTTTTTATCATGCTCGCAAATGTATGTGAAACAAGCACTGTTTTGAGAGAGGGAACCTGCGGCTACGCAGGTTCAACTGGCAAGTGCAAAATTAGCGATTTGTTTGAAGAACTCAGTCTT
>RYWL01000007.1 GCA_003979155.1 Muribaculaceae bacterium | reverse complement strand
AACCCGAAGACTGAGTTCTTCAAACAAATCGCTAATTTTGCACTTGCCAGTTGAACCTGCGCTCTTTACATGAAACACTTTTTTATTGCGGTGTTAGCGATTTGTGTATTGTCGTCAGCGTCGGCGCAGCGTACTATTTTGCCGGATACTTCAATGCGGACCGATATTACGAGCCCTCGGATAGAGCCTTTTTTATCATAGGAAAGCCTGCTGTCACGGATACAGACAAAAAGCAATACACTTCTGCCGACAGAATTAATGTGGTATATGATGGTACTCCCGGCTGGGGCAACGAAAACATAATCGTATATAGTGCCGGAAAGATATACTCTGAGCATCCTGCAGGACAAACTGGTGGAAGCATTGTTTTGCAACCGTTGCCAGTAGGAGACTATGAGATTTGTCTTGTTGCGTACGACGGTACTGAGATATCGGAACGTACAAAGATATCGGTGTCGGCTGTAAGTTCTGTGGACGGAATTGTCGTAGATGAATGCTCTGTTTATGTCAACAATTCGACTATTGTGATTTCATCTGCAAAAGACGTAAACAATGTAGAGGTTTTTTCTGTTGATGGCTCCCTGCTGCATCGCTCTTCGCACAACAATTCAAGGCAGGTATCAATTCATCTCGGTGGATTTCATGGAGTCTGTTTCATTTCGGTCAATAATGAAAAAGCCAAAAAGATTGTGGTATCCTGAAAACTAATTTATCAGTATAGCTTCATGTATACCCTGTCGTATATAGGGCTATCCGGATAATAAAAAAACAGAAGGTGTTGTGACGGCGCGCAACACCTTCTTTAATTCATAGTTTTCCTTCGTCGTGGAAGGAATAATACCTGTGATTTGCTACTACGATATGGTCGAGCACACGTATGTCGAGCAAGTCGCATGCATCTTTTATGCGGCGAGTGAGTTGTTCGTCCTGCGCGCTCGGCCTGAGAGTGCCCGAAGGATGATTGTGGAATAGCATCATTGCAGACGAATTGTTGAGCAGTGCCTCGCGTACCACAATCTTGACATCGACGGCTGTCATGGTGAGTCCGCCTCGGCCTATACACACTTCCTTCACCGGCAGAAGGCTGTTGTTGAGCAGCAGAATCCAGAATTGCTCGTGGTCGAGCCCGGATAGGTGCGGCTTCATATACTCATAGGCCATCTGCGACGACCCAATCTGCTTGCGTTCCACAGTTATGGCATCGGCGGCGGCTCGCATTCCGAGTTCTATTCCGGCAAGGAACGTGAGGGCTTTTGCCGGGCCTATGCCTTTATTCGCTTTGATAAAGTCGGATGCCGACGTCGATGCTATGCTGCTGAGATGCCATTTGTAGGAGTTGAGAATATCGTCGCAAAGCGCCATGACGCCTTTACCCTTTATGCCCGTGCTGAACACGAGAGCCATCAGCTCGGTGTTGCTGAGGGCTTTGAGCCCGAGGCGCAAGGCTTTTTCGCGCGGCCGCAGCTCTTCGGGAGTGTCGGCTATGAGGCGTAGTCCCTTAGAGTCGTTCATTTTTCCCTTTTCGTATGTTTATTTCTTCTTCGATATCGCGTCCACGCCGAAGCAGAATTTTTGTAACGAAGGCTTTGATGAATCCTATGCCGTATCCGCCGAGCTGTATGGCCGCAGCCGGTACGGCTATAAGTGATATGCGGAGTGAGTGTGTGGAGATGAGCGCTCCAATAAACACGGCCAGGAAGTAGACTGCCGGCGGAAGAAGCCACAGAGGCGAGACGCAGATAGCGAGGAGTATGCAGGCAACGACTCCGACAACGAAGCAGGCCGGAAGCAGATGCACGGCTTTGAGCGACCCGGGATAGAGCAGGGCGAGGGTGATGCGCGACATGCCGAACACATAAACCTGCCGGAAGAATTTGCGCAGATCGACACGGCGTTTATGCCACACATATGCCGCCAGTATGAGTCCGATGGAGAAGCCTGCCTGACGGATACGGGTGCTCATGTCGATATCTTCCGAAAACATTTCGCGGAAGCCGCCGACACGCCCGTACACTTCACGGGTAAAGCCCATGTTGAATGTTCGCGGCACGAACTTCTCAAGCTGTACTTTTCCGCCGCGTATTCCGCCAGTGGTCATGAACGAAGTCATGGAGTAGTTTATGGCTTTTTGAGTGTCGGAGAAAGAGTGGTGGGCGCCGTCGGGGCCGCCGAAACAGTCGAGACTGCTGTTTTTTAGTTCTTTGGAGAGCGTGGCTATGTATTGCGGTGGAATCACGCAGTCCGAGTCCACAAATATGAGCCATCGGCCATGCGAGCGCTCTATGCCGTAGTTGCGCGCTATAGAGCGACCTTCGTTTTCTTTGTAGAAATATGAGGCCCTTAGGCCGCCGGCTATTGCTTCATCGACAATATCTTTGCAGACTACAGTGGAGCCGTCTTCCACTATTATCAGCTCGAAATCTTTGTCGGCCTGTTGCAGGAGGCTTTCGCAGAGGTCTTTGACTTCTGCCGGCCGGTTGTATACCGGCACAATTATGGAAAAGGATGGAGTCTGTGTTTCCATCAGCTCATGCGGTTTTTATAGTCTTCATAATCGAATCTGCGCAGATACTCGCAAGTGCCGTCGCTGTGCTGAAGCACGAGGTCGGGATGCGCTATGCCGTTGAACATTGTGGTTTTCACCGTTGTATAATGATTCATGTCCAGAAGCGTGATTCTGTTACCGGGCACGGGAGGGGTGTTGAAAAAATAGTCGCCTTTGAAGTCGCCGCTGAGGCAAGAGTTTCCGCCCAGTCGCCATATGCGTCCGTCGGACGATTCTTTATCGCAACTTTCGGCCACATTCGGCAGATATGGCATTTCGAGGGTGTCGGGCATGTGGCAGGCAAACGATACGTCAAGAATCGCTGTCGTTATGCCGCGGTCTTCTACTACATCGACTACAGAGCTTACCAGGTCGCCGGTCTGCCATGTAAACGCACTTCCCGGCTCCAGAATCACTTCGAGATTGGGGTGACGTTCGCGGAAGGCGCGAAGCAATTTTATAAGGTGCTCGCGGTTGTAGTCTTTTCGAGTCATGAGGTGCCCACCACCCATGTTTACCCATTTTAGCGAGGGCAGCAGGTGGCCGAAGTCGTGTTCGAAGGCCGCGAGAACTTTTTCGAGGTCGTAGGATGTCGATTCGCACAAGGCATGGAAATGCAGACCTTCAACGCCTTCAGGCAGTCCGTCGGCAAGGTCTTCGCGGCCTACGCCGAAGCGAGAGCCGGGTAGTGCAGGGTTGTATAAATCAGTTTCGATTACGGAGCAGCGTGGATTTACTCGCAGGCCCACCGATACGCCTCCGTGGTGTGCCTTCTGGCCGAATTCTTTGAGCTGCGAAAGCGAATTGAAAGTGATGTGCGAGCTGCGGGCGATGAATTCATCGATATTAGCAGCCGTATATGCCGGGGTGTAGGAGTGTATTTCTCCACCGAGACATTCGGCTCCGAGCCTGAGTTCGTTGAGTGAGCTCGCTGTGCAGTTGCGGCAGTACTCGGCGATGATGGGGAAGCTTCGCCATAAGGCGTTGGCTTTGAACGCCATTATTATTTTTGCACCGCTGCGCTTGGCCACATCGCTGATTATGTTGAGGTTGGCACGCAGACGGTCTTCGTAGACTATATAGAAAGGTGTGGGTAATTCGTTGGCAGTCATTTATGACAATATTTTGAATCGTGCGAATTTCAATAGAAGAGTGCGGTGCGATCCGTCGCCCGAGAAGTCGACGCTTATGCGGTGGTCTGGACGTGAGGTGTCGATGTGAGAAATCACACCCAGCCCGAAAGTGGGATGTTCGATGCGTAAGCCAACAACGAGCTCGTCCGCCATGTGTGTGGTGTGTCCGCCGGCTGTGGCAGGAGCCGGAGCTTTCGGAGCTGCAGTTGGTCGGCTCTCTACGTGGCTCACTTCGGTATTGCTGCGATAAGTGCTTGGCGACGCTGCACTGAATGAATGGTGCTGACGGTTGAATTGGTCGCGGCTTACCGGCGCTCCGTCGAATGTGGAGCCTGTCATCTTGCGCAGGTATTCAGGCGATATGTCGCGCAGGAAACGCGATGGAACGGTCGACATCTGCTGCCCGTTTATCATACGTTTGCCGGCATAGCTGAGCATGCAGAATTGTTTGGCTCGCGTAATGGCCACATACATGAGGCGGCGTTCTTCTTCAATCTGTGCCGGGCTGAACCGGCTTTTTACCGAGGGGATTATTTCTTCTTCGACACCGACAACAAATACTGCGCCGAACTCGAGGCCTTTGGCCGAGTGTATGGTCATCAGCGTAACGCAGTCGCCGTCTTCATTATTGCTGTCCTGGTCGGTGAGCAGCGATATCTCTGCGAGATATTGCGACATGCCAGCGTTTTCGGGGCCTCCTTCCGATGTGGCACGGTCGGTGAAAATGTCGGCGCCTTTTACGAGCTCGAGTATGTTTTCGTGTTTCGACACATTTTCGGGAGTCGAGTCCGATATGTATTGCGCCGCCAGTCCGGTCCGGCTCAGAATATCACGGGCAAGTTCGGACGCAGACTTCTCCTGAGCCTCCTTGTTGAACGACACAACCATGTCGGCGAAGTCGCGCAGCTTTCGTGCTGTGCCGGAGTTTACGCTGAGATTGTATCGTGTTGGTTCGAGCGACACGCGCATGAGGCTCACTTCCGCTCCTATGGCGGTCTGCATTATCTTTGAGACTGTTGTCTCGCCGATTCCCCTTTTGGGTGTGTTTATCACGCGGCGGAAAGCTTCGTCGTCGTCGGGGTTCACGGCGAGTCTGAAATAGCTTATGGCATCTTTTATTTCCTTGCGCTGGTAGAACGACAGTCCGCCGTAAATGCGGTAGGGTATGTTGCGGTTACGCAGAGCTTCCTCTATGACACGGCTTTGCGCGTTGGTGCGGTAGAGTATTGCGATTTCGTTGTATGGCAGATGTCTGCGCATGCGCACCTGCGATATGCGGCTTGCCACGAGATACGCTTCCTCGTAGTCGTTGTAGCTCTGCACTGCTTCTATGAGGTCGCCCGGCGAATTGTTGGAGAACACTTCTTTGGGAATCTGCTCTTTGTTGACTGCGATAAGGGAGTTTGCCGCGCCGATTATGTTTTGGGTCGAGCGGTAGTTCTCTTCGAGTTTGAATGTGCGCAGAGCCGGAAACGCTTGCTTGAGGTTGAGGATATTTCGGATATTGGCTCCACGGAAAGAGTAGATGCTCTGCGCGTCGTCGCCGACAACGCACATGTTGTTGTGCTCGCCGCAGAGCTGAAGCACTATCATGTGTTGCGCGAAGTTAGTGTCCTGATACTCGTCGACGAGAATATAGGAGAAGTGCTGTTGGTAATACTCGCGGATGTCGGCATTGTCGCGCAGCAGCACGTTGGTGTAGAACAGCAGGTCGTCGAAGTCCATTGCTCCGGCAATGCGGCAACGGTCGCGGTAGACCTTGAATATGTCGACCAACCTGCTGCGTTTGGCGTTTGCGTCGGCCTGAATTAGAGCCTTGTCGGCAGCGTAGTCTTCGGGAGAGTAGAGGTTGTTTTTTGCAAATGATATGTCGGAGGCTACTTTCGACGGCGTGTAGATTTTGTCGTCGAGTTTCATCTCCTTTATGATGCTTTTTATGAGCGATTTCGAATCGGCGGCATCGTAGACGGTGAAGTTGCTTTTGAAGCCTATGCGGTCGGCGTGGCGGCGGAGAATGCGAGAGAAAATGGAGTGGAACGTACCCATCCACAGTCTTGCGGCCGTCTCTGAGCCTACGAGTTTGTCAATGCGTTCGCGCATCTCGTTGGCCGCCTTGTTGGTGAATGTCAGTGCCAGCAGATGGCCGGGGCGGTGGCCGTTTTGAAGCAGATGTACGATTTTATATGTAAGCACCCTCGTTTTACCCGAGCCGGCTCCGGCAATTACAAGCTCCGGGCCGCCGAGATATTCTACGGCGGCGCGCTGTGCTTCGTTGAGTTCGCAGAGATAGCTTGAGTCGCAGTCCATCAGCGAAACTGGTTGATTTGAGACATGTATTCAAATCCGGCTTCG
This sequence comes from Muribaculaceae bacterium, assembly GCA_003979155.1. Classification (GTDB taxonomy): domain Bacteria; phylum Bacteroidota; class Bacteroidia; order Bacteroidales; family Muribaculaceae; genus CAG-873. The sequence goes on along the minus strand of RYWL01000007.1, from coordinate 37,572 downwards.
GCGAGGTGGCTGCAAAGCTCGCCGGCATCAATGCCGAGGTCGCTGCAAAGAGCGTCGAGAGAGGGATATTGGTCGCGCAATTTGGTGTTGATTACGCTAAGGAGCATTACAGGGTCTTTGGGAAGTTCGTTCATATTTTATTTTTCCGCTTTTCCAGAATTTTATTGATGTTGTCGCCTGCCCAGAGTCCGCACATGATGAGAATGATGCCGAGGATGCCGATAATAGTCACCGGCTCGCTCAGCACAATGGCAGAGACAATGAGCGTGACCACCGACTGCAGATACATGTAGTTGTTGGCCTTTACAGCGCCGAGTTGTTTCACCGACACTGCCCATAGGACATATGCCACTGTCGATGCTCCAACGCCGAGGAAGAGCAGGTTGCCGAATACTTCAGGCATGCCGATTACCTCAGGTAGGTCAACTGTGTCGTTTTCGAAAATAAGAAACGGAATCGCCGTGAGAAGTCCGTAGAAAAAAGTCTTGCGAGAGATAAACCATACGTCGTAGTTTGCGTTGAGGCTTCGGAGCACGAGCGAGTAAATTGCCCAGCTGAAAGCTGCGGCCAGCGAGAGAAAGTCGCCTAATGGGTTTACAGCCACAGCCGTTGAGCTGTTGAATACTACGCATCCCACACCGAGTATGGCTATGGCCGAGCCGAGCCATGTGCCTATGCCGAGCTTCTCGTTTTTGTATATAAGACCCACAAGCATGGCTGTGAGTAGCGGCGACATTGATGTCAGCAGCGACACATTGGTGGTGAGAGTGTATTTTAGCGCCGTGTTTTCGGCAATGAAATAAAGCGAGCCGGCACATAGGCCGCATATGCAGAACTGCCCTTCGTCGCGGAGATTCAAAGCCCACAGTCTTTTGTGGCTTATAAAGGCTATGAGAAGGTAGGCTATAAGAAAACGAGCCATATATATTTGCACAGGGCCGAGGCCGTTTTCGAGCAATACTTTAGATGATACGAAGGAATATCCCCACATGCCTATTGTGAGGAACGCTGCTACATGGCCTATGAAATTGCCGCCGAGCATGCTGCGTGAGTGTGCTTTTCTGAACATATCGGTTAATTCTGTTCGTGTCACAAAATTAGTTAAAAGTTTGCCTTGAGCAAAACTTATTTATAATTTTGAAATTAATAATTATGAGAGAAAAAGGAAAAATTAACGTTCAACACACTTAATACAGAGAAAGATGAAATTAATTAAGACAGTATGTATAGCTCTTTTGGGTTGTAGCCTTCTTATCGGCGAATGCGGATGCTCTTCGATGACACAGACCGGCAAAGGCGCTCTTATAGGCGGCGGTGGCGGCGCAGCGCTCGGTGCAGGTCTGGGAGCACTTATCGGCGGTGGCAAAGGTGCCGGCATAGGCAGTGCAATCGGTGCAGCTGTTGGAGCCGGAGCCGGAGCGCTTATCGGCAAGAAGATGGATAAGCAGCAGGCTCAGCTCGAAGAACAGCTCGGACAGCAGGCTCAGGTAGAAAAGACAACCGACCAGAATGGCCTGCAGGCTATAAAGGTGACTTTCAACGGTGGTATTCTTTTCCCGACCAACGGCACAACGCTTTCGGCCAATGCAAAGACCGACCTCTCGAACTTTGCTGTGTCGCTCCGTGAGAATCCCAATACAAATGTTCAGATTTACGGCTTTACCGACAATACCGGTTCTTATCAGGTGAATGAGCGTGTAGCCACCGGTCGTGCCGATGCCGTGCTCACCTACCTTGCCAACAGTGGAGTCGCTCCTCAGCGTCTTGCAGCCCAGGGTATTCCTATGGCCGACTATGTGGCATCGAACGACACTCCGGCCGGACGTGCTCAGAACCGTCGCGTAGAAATCTACATTACTGCCGACAAAACAATGATTGAACAGGCTGAAGCCGGTACTCTTAAATAAATCTGCGGCTTAAAATAAAATGCGGGCCGGAACATGACTGCTCAGTCGAGTTCCGGCCCGCATTTTATTGTGTCTTCGGTGCTGCAGGTGGCGTCATTTGTGGCATACGGCTCATGCGACACCGAGGTGAGATTGTTGTCAGATAGCGTCGTCTTCTACATTTTCAATAGAAGCTGCAACAGGCTCGTCGGAAGTGGCGGCCTCGAGTTTCTTCATTATCGAGAAGATGAACACTGCCGAAATTAGGCAGATAATAATGAGTATGCCCCACAGACACCACACAGGTATCGCGCCCCAGAGTATCATGGGTATCGACACGAGGTAGTTGCCCACGGCTGTTGCGGCAAACCAGCCTCCCATCATAGAGCCTTTGAGTTTGGGAGGGGCTACTTTGCTGACAAACGAAATACCCATCGGCGAGAGAAGCAGCTCGGCGAATGTAAGGAGCAGATATGTGGAGATGAGCCAGTTGGGCGATACCATGCCCTGTGTGCCGGCGATGCTGAACGAGCCAATCATCATCACGGCATATGCGATAGCCGCCATAAACATGCCGTAGCCGATTTTACGTGGAGCCGAGGGCTCTTTCTTATGCTTGGCAAGCCATCCGAATATGGCGAGCGATACCGGGGTGAGAGCTACCACATAGAAGGGGTTGAACTGCTGGTACTGCTGCGGCTGTATGCCTGCGAGCGGCTCGGGAGTGATGCTGTAGAAGTAATAGATTGCGCCTGCAACAGCTGCGAGAACGGCCAGCGATACAATTCGTCCGACCATGCCCTTGCTCTGGAAGAGGCTGAAGAGAGCGTAGACACCTACGGCTACCGACAGAAGTGCCCATACGTTGAAGCCAATGCGTGTCCAGCCGGCGGCTTCGGGCGACGTGCAACTCTTGGCGAACTCGGTGAGTGTGGCGCCGTTCTGGTGGAATACCATCCAGAAGAAGATAACTACAGCGAAGACAAGAAGGAGGGCGACAACGCGCTGTTTGGTCTGTGCTGAGCTGAGTTCCGGACCGTTGTCGGCCTTGACTGTAGCAGATTTGTCTTTCTTGCCTGTGATGATGTGGGCGAATGTGCGGCGGCCGATAAAGTAGATGAGAGCGCTTATAATCAGCGACGCGCAAGCCACTCCGAAGGCATAGCTGTAGCCGGTGGTGAGGGTTGTAAGATATTCGTTGGCAAATGCGGCCAGGTCGGAGCCTGCGTTCATGCCGCCTTCCGAGGCCGCCTGTATGAGTTCGGAGCCGTTTTCATGTCCGTCGAGATATTGGTTGCATAAGGCCGGAAGTGAAGCTACGTATGTGAGGCCTTTGGCTTTCAGCGCCATGTTGCACATAGCGGTGGCTGCCATCGGGGCAAACATCGAACCGATGTTGATGGCCATATAGAAGAGCGAGAATGCCGCATCGCGCTGACTGGAATAGCGGGCTTCGTTATACAGGTCGCCGACCATTACTTGCAGATTGCCTTTGAACAGACCCGTGCCAACTGAGATAAGAGCCAGTGCACCGAGCAGAATCACAAGTGAAGACGTGCTGCGGATGCCGGTGGGTATCGACATTACGAGGTAGCCGATAAACATTACGGCTATGCCGGTGACAACGCATTTTGAAAAGCTCCATTTGTCGGCTACCCAGCCGCCGATAAGGGGCATAAAGTATACAAGAGCGAGGAAGCCGGCGTAAATCTGACCGGAGATTGTCGAGTCAAAGCCGAATTTGGCCTGAAGGAACAATAAGAAAATGGCAAGCATCGTATAGTAGCCAAATCGCTCGCCGGTATTGGCAAGCGAGAGCACATACAGGCCTGCCGGTTGATTTTTGAACATGAGGCGTATGTATTAGATTGTTAAAAGTTGCGTTTGGGATAAAAGAGCGGGACCGCTGCTTGCAGTCTCAACCGAATTTTGAAATTTTACGCAGCTGTGCTTCGTTAAGAATCTTGATGCGGCGACCGTCGACAATGAGCAGATGTTCGTTTACGAAGGTGGAAAGGGTGCGGATAGCATTTGAAGTTGTCATATTCGACAGATTTGCCAGGTCTTCGCGAGCCATGTATATTTTCAGCGTGCAGTTGTCGTCTTCATAGCCGTAGTTGTCTGCAAGAACAATGAGTGCCTCGGCCAGACGTCCGCGGATATGTTTCTGAGTGAGGTTGACGATTTTGGTATCGGAGCCGCCGAGGTTGCGCGATAGCTCGTGGATGAAGAACCATGCAAGATTTATATTGCTCTGTATAAGGTCGCGGACAATACTAAGCGGAATCGCGCCGAGAATCGACGGCTCGAAAGCCGATGCGCTCGACACATAAGGCTCGCCGGCAAAGTATGCGCGATAGCCGAAGTACTGCACCGGGCGGATAAGCCTGAGAATCTGTACGCGGCCGCCCACACCTTCTTTGGTCTTTTTTACCTTGCCTTTGAAGAGACACCAGAGGAATTCCGGTTCATCGCCTTCGGCGTAAATGAGCTGGTTTTTCTTGAATGTATGTATCTGGAGATTGTCGGTGACAAGTCTCTTTTCGTCGGCAGACAATATTGACCAGATTTCGGCCATGTCTTCATTGATTACTTTCTCGAGTGCGGATTTCAGCATAAAGTGGAAATGAACAACTGTTACGTAGAATAGTGTGTCGGGTTACAAAATTACAAAAAATAAGTTACATTCAAGCCACAGCGGTGTAAAAAACTCCTTTGCCCGCACGGAATGTGTGCCACAAGGCAACTCCGAGACCTTTGTTCAGGTCTGATTTGACCCGGTTGAGGGCAGTCGTGGACGTTGTCCGGCCAAGCTTCGAATTGGAGATTATCCTTTTTTTTTGTTACTTTGTAGAAAATATTCAAACCGATAATGGAGCGCCTTTATAAAGAATGTGAACAAACTGTGTCGCAACACGTTGTTATACTATATGTTTAACTATTGTTACCGAGGCTTATGCAACTGTTAAAGCGATTGATGTTCATTACGTTGGTTTTAGCCGTGCCTGTTATTGTGTCGGCCGGTGTGCGTTCGCCTGGCGTCGGACTTGTTCTCAGTGGCGGCGGTGCCAAAGGAATTGCCCATATAGGCGTTATCAAGGCGCTTGAGGAAAACGACATCCCTATAGATTATGTCGTAGGCACGTCGATGGGTTCGATAGTAGGCAGTCTTTATTCCATCGGTTACTCTCCCGACGAAATGATGTCGCTGCTTGCCTCGCCCTATTTCGGCTCCATGTCTTCCGGAACGCTCGACCCCGACTATACCTATTATTTCGCGCGCGAACGCCCTACACCTCAAATTTTCAGTGTCGGGGTAGGCCGAGACAGTCAGAGCGGAAAAGACCGTTACAATCCTTCGTCGATTATTGCACCCTCGCCAATGGCATACGGTTTCATGCAGCTGTATACTCCGGCGTCGGCAGCGGCAGGAAATGATTTCGACCGACTTATGGTGCCGTTCAGGTCGGTAGCTTCCAACATTACACGCCGTCGCGCCGAGGTGCTCTCGCACGGCGACCTCAGCGATGCCGTGCGTGCGTCAATGAGTTTTCCGATGATATTTCAGCCGCTCAAAATCGATGGTGATATAATGTACGACGGAGGTCTGTATGCCAACTTTCCTGTGGAGGTAATCGACACGGTATTCAATCCTGAAATTATTTTAGGTGTCGATGTCGGCTCCGGAACCTCCGATTTGCCTCCAAATACCTTTATGGAGCAGATTGATATGCTTATCCAGCAGCCTCAGTCGCGCGATGTGCCTGCCGACCGCGGTATAAAAATGCGCATCGACCTTGATAATTACGGATTACTCGACTGGGCCGAGGCAGATGTAATTTACCGGAGAGGATATGAATTCGCCATGAAAATGATGGATTCTATCAAATGCCGCGTGAAAACCAGACGCCCGGCGGCAGAGGTGGCCCGCCGGCGAAATGATTTCAAGGCATCGATACCTCCTATGAGATTTGAGCGCGTGGACGTAACAGGTGGCACTCCGAAGCAGAACGCATATATCGCCCATCTTTTCGCACCCCGGCATGGCTGTGATACCATTGGCGAGACAACAGCACTCAAAGGTTATTACCGCGCCTTGTCGAACGATAAGGTGGAGGCTCTTTCGCCGCATGCTGTTGTGTCGGACGACTCTTTGAAGCTGTTCACACTTTGTCTTGATACTTATATAAAAAAGCGCGCCGAACTCGGTTTTGGCGGCTACGTTACATCAAGCAACAACAGTTTTCTGTATCTGCGGGCCGGCTGGTCAACACTATGCTTCAGTTCGCTTGGTGCTGATGTTGAGGCGTGGATAGGGCAGAGCTATATGGCCGGAGTTTTGTCGGGTAGAATCAATCTTCCCACTCGCATACCTTCGGCACTGCGTCTGCTTGCTGTGGCATCGCGGCGGCGATATTTTGAACGCGAGAAAATGTTTTTCAAAGACAACGAACCTACGTTTGTAAACCGGCACGAATATTTCGGTCGCCTGAGCTGGTCTGTTGCTGCCGGGCGCACCGGCGAAATGAATTTCGGTGCCGGAGCCGGAAAGCAATACAATACTTTCTACGACAATATACGAATGCAGGCCTATCGCAGTGGTCGCGACCGAACGAGCCTCGTGCTCGGCCAGTTCTTTGCAGAGTATAATTCCTCGAATCTCGATTCGCCGAATTTTCCAACAAAGGGGTATCTGAGGCAGGTAAGGCTCATGGGCGTGGGTGGCAAGGTATATTATTATCAGGCCCTTGACAACGGCCGGCCGGCGGTAGAGACTTCCGACAGGCAGATATGGGCGCAAATCGACTTTAAGTTGCGTCAGTATATAGACTTTCACAAGCACTGGTCGCTGGGCCTTGAGGCCTACGGAATGGCGAGTACGCGAAAACTGCTTGGCGATTACTACTCGGCGGTGAGCAGCGCTCCGTCGTTCAACCCCACACCGGCATCGCACAATGTGTTCGACACCGGAATGCGTGCTAACAGTTTCGTCGCCGCCGGCATAGTTCCGGTCTACAAATTCAACAACAACGTGTCGGCACGCTTGTCGGCGCACGCTTTCGTGCCTTATCGTTCATTTGTGGAGACTTCGGACGGCGGAGTACGCTACGGACGCCGATTTGGCGGGGCAGAGTTTTTCGGTGAGGCCGATGTGGTGTTCAATTTCCATTCGGCATCATTGAGTGCATATACCAATTATTCAACGTCGGAGCATCATTTCAATGTGGGAATCGCTTTCGGCATATATATCACAGCTCCTTCATTTTTATGATATGAACAAAGTAATTTTATTGGGCAATGTGGGGCGCGATCCCCGTATGAGAATGGTTGACAGCAGTCAGGTAGCCGATTTTCCGCTTGCCACTACAGAGCGGCGCACTTCGCGCACGCCCGACGGACAGGAGATGCAGTTGCCCGACCTCACCGAGTGGCACAATATTGTTATGTGGGGACGGGCTGCCGAGTTTGCTGAAAAATATATACGCAAAGGCTCGAGGCTGCTTGTGGAGGGCAAGCTGCGCACACGTTCGTGGGAAGACCATAACGCCATAAAGCGCTATATCACCGAGGTGTATGTCGATAGTTTCGAACTTCTGCCGAAATAGCGCTATTTAACTTAAAAGAACATAACGGGTCGCTGATTTTCAGAGGCCCTGATTTATGGATGACGATACTTTTATTGCTATGTCACATACAGTATTTTCCGATATAGACCGCACATACATGAGCCGTGCGCTGCAATTGGCTCGCGCAGGCATGGGGCACACATCGCCCAATCCTATGGTTGGCGCTGTGATTGTTGCTCCTGATGGCCGTATCATAGGCGAGGGGTGGCACCGGCGTTTCGGTGGCCCTCATGCCGAGGTCAATGCCGTCCGTTCGGTGAGTGATGCCGACCGTGGGCTGCTGTCGCAGTCTACTATCTATGTCACCCTTGAGCCATGCTCGCACTACGGAAAGACACCGCCATGTGCCAAGTTGCTTGTCGAATGCGGTTTCCGTCGTGTAGTGGTAGCGTCGGGCGACCCGAATCCCAAGGTGTCGGGCAGGGGAGTGCGCATGCTTCGCGATGCCGGAATCACCGTCGACGAAGGTCTTATGGAGGCGGAAGCGCTGGAGCTCAACCGCCGCTTTATTACATCGCAGACGCTCTGCAGGCCATTTATAACGCTGAAGTGGGCTCAGAGTGCCGATGGATTTATCGATGCGCGGCGCGACGGCTCGGGGAGTGCTTTCCGTTTTTCTACGCCGCTCACCTCTCAGCTTGTGCATTGGCGCCGGGCTGTGCACGATGCCATTGGCGTCGGTGCCGGGACGATGCTCGCCGACGCTCCCCGGCTTGATGTGCGGCTCATCGACGGGCGCTCGCCGCGACCGGTGGTTTTCGACCGTCATCATATGCTTTCGGCCGGCGACATAGCGCAGATGCGCTCCGATGTGGTGCTCGTGGATGGCGGAGAGCCCCTCGACGTTGTGCTGCAGCGCCTTTTTGCCGATTATGGCATAAGTTCGCTTCTGGTAGAAGGCGGAGCCCGGCTTCTGCGCTCATTTATCGAATCCCAACTATGGGATGAGGCCTGGGTAGAAGTGACGGATACATGCCTGTGCGACAAAGGAACAGTAGAGGCGCCGACTATTGGCCGTGTTCCTGAAAAGACTGTAATTATAGGGCATAATAGCGTTAATTTTTATTCGCATTACAAGTGTAGTGGCGTTAAAAACATATAAATGCAGCGCAAAACGCCGCTTTTGGCTCAAAGAGTTTGCCCTATTTAAGGCAAAGTTATAACTTTGCATCTTGAAATATTACAAACCACAGATGAAGAAACTTGCAATACTTAGTTTGTCGGCCTTCGCAGCCGGTGCCTTTTTTACCGGATGCATGTCCTCGTACGACAACTCTATACAGGAGGAGGCTGCTTCAGACATCATAGTATCATCTTTTTCCTTTACAAAGGATGACAGCATCCTTGCAAATCTTGACACCGTATTCTTCTCGATAGACCTGCAGAAAGGGCGCATTTTTAATGCCGACTCGCTTCCTTATGGCACACGTATAGACAAGCTTGTGCCCGTTATCACGTTCCATCAGGGCGCGTCTGCGGTTAATCTCACGGTCAAAAAGGCCGACGGAACAGATACTGTCTATAATTATGTGACAAACTCCACCGACTCCATCGATTTCAGCAACGGGCCGGTGAAAATGGCCGTTACGTCGATATATAACTCATTTACTTATAACTACAGCATCGAGGTTAATGTACACAAATTGCCGGCCGATACACTCGTGTGGAGCAAGGCGGCATACTCGGCTTTGCCCGGGGGCGGTGCTGTTACCGGACAGAAGACCGTGAAGTCGGGCGACAATGTGCTCTGCGTCACGACCGATGGCTCGAAGTATTATCTTAACAAAACGACCGACCCCAATACAGGCTGGTCGAGTTCGATAATATCTATGCCTTCGGGCGTAGACTTGCGCTCGTTCGCAGCCGACGGCGATATATATTATATTCTCGCCGGCGGTGTGCTGCATCGCTCGACCGACGGAGGCCGTAACTGGGCGTCGACCGGTGTGCGTATGAGTCATATCTACGGCGTATATCAGGGCCGGGTTATGGGTGTAAGCAATGCTTCGGGTTCGTGGCAGGTGATGCAGTATCCTCCGGCGGCGGCAGTGGCGCTTCCCGACGGCATGCCCGTGGAGGGGACTTCGCAGACTGTGTTCTTCACTTTCCCGATGGGCGACTCTCCGCAAATGGTGATGATTGGCGGCCGTACAGCCGACGGCGCCCTGACAAATGCCACATGGGCTTATGACGGAAATAACTGGGCAAACATATCGACGACCCCGATTCCGACTCCTCTCTCGGGTATGGTGCTCGTTCCCTACTATTCATTCTACGAAAAGAAGGCTTTCATTTATACTCGTCACTCCATTCTTCTGGCAATGGGCGGTTATGACGGCAAGGCCAACAGCCCGACAATTTATTTCTCCGACGACTGTGGCATGACATGGTATGAGGCTTCTGAAACGATGCAGTTGCCCGATTTCATGGTTGCGCTCCGCAATGCCGATGCTGTGGTAGTTGACCAGACCTATACCGATGCCGACCTTAATCTGTCAACATCGGCCCGCAGTCTGGCTGCGCAGTGGTCTCCGATAGAGCTCGCTTACCGTATTCCCGCATCGGCCACTGTAGTCGGTTCGCATCCCCTCGGCCGTGCCACAGAGGCAATCACCAGCTGGGAGTGCCCCTATATCTATAGCTTCGGCGGAATCAAGCCCGACAATACGCTCCAGTCGACCGTATGGCGTGCCGCTATCAACCGTCTCATGTTCAAGCCTATCCAGTGATGTGGGTCTTGAGGTCGCTTGTATGCTTCGTAGCACGACATGTGCGCCAGCTCTCGGCGGCGTGCCTGCTTGTGTGCGCATGCGTGGCCTCGGCTCAGTCTGTGACATATAAATTTGACATTGGAGCGAATATAGGCATGAGCGGTTATATAGGCGATGCCAACCGTTCGAATCCGTTTAGCCATCCGGGCTTCGACGGCGAACTTTCGTTTCGCTATATAGGCGATGCCCGCTGGGCCGTGAGAGGTATTTTTTCAGTTCTCGGCCTGAGCGGCGACAGCAAAGATATGACAGATGTTCTTCCCGGAGCTGCCGGATATTCGTTCACGTCGACGGTCTACGATTTGGGAGCCCGCGGAGAGTTCAATTTCTTGCCTTACGGAATCGGCGAGACATACAAGCGGCTGCGCCGCTGGACACCTTATCTTACATTAGGTGTGGGTATGGCTATGGCGTCGGTTGCCGGAAAGAGCTATGTGGCGCCTACTGTTCCAATGGGTCTTGGAGTAAAATTCAAACTTAGCGAGCGGTGGAATGCCGGGGTCGAATTTACCATGACAAAGTCGTTCAGTGATAAATTCGACGGCGAAAACCTCGCCGACCTCAACCAGATAAAAACCGCTTTTTATAAAAATACCGACTGGTACTCGCGCTTCACAATCGGTATTTCGTATGAATTCGGCAAGCGCTGCGAAACATGCCACTATGTCGATTGAAAACAATAATATGACCACAGTTGCGACTATCGACCGTTCGAGGCTTCCGCTTCACATTGCCGTTATAATGGATGGCAATGGACGCTGGGCCACATCGCGCGGCTACGACCGTTCGGCCGGTCACGTCGAAGGTGTGAATACCGTGCGGCGTATTACCGAAGCAGCATCGGAACTCGGCATCGGATATCTCACGCTGTATACATTTTCCACAGAAAACTGGAATCGTCCGCAGGCCGAAGTCGATGCTCTGATGACTCTTATCGTCACCGCTATAGAGCGTGAGACCCCCGACCTAATAAAGAATAACGTGCGGCTCACCGCTATAGGCGATTTGAGCCGCCTGCCCGAATTTTCGCGCCGGCGTTTGTGCCGCTGTATCGACGACACAGCTCACTGCACCGGTCTCACTCTTGTTCTCGCTCTGAGTTACTCTGCACGGTGGGAGATTGTTGAGGCTGCGAAGAAAATTGCAGCAGCAGCAGCCGACGGAAGCATCAGCGCCGGCGATATCGACGAGAATCTTTTTGCCGCCTCGCTCTCCACGGCCGGTATCCCCGACCCCGATTTACTCATCCGTACCGGCGGCGATTTCCGGGTGAGCAACTTTCTACTCTATCAGATAGCATATACCGAACTAATAATAACTCCTACATACTGGCCCGACTACAGTAAAAACGAGTTCAGAGCCAATATAGTTGAATACCAGCACCGCCAACGCCGCTTCGGACTCACCGAAGAGCAGGTGGAGACATCGGGCTGACACAGCCTCTTGCAGCGGTATTTTTTTCTAATCATTTATCACCCCAAGTCCTCTCTTCGCTCCAAACGAAAGATTAACAACACATTATGCGTTCCAAGATATTTTTGCCCCTTGTAGCCCTTATGCTCGCAGCACCCGCCACCATGGCCCAGATGCCTGTCGATACGGTTTATGCCCCTCCGGTGCTGTACACTGCCATGCCTCGTACATATGAGATTGCCGGCATAGAAGTGGAAGGAGCTCCCAACTACGACGACGAGCGTATTCTCAGCTATGCCGACCTCAAAGTGGGCGAGCATGTGGCGATTCCCGGCGACGATATCACCCGTGCTGTCAAAAATCTCATGCGCCAGACTCTCTTTGCCCAGGCTCGAATCGAGCTTGTAAAGACTGCCGGCGACAAGGCGTGGCTCAAGATTATACTGCGCACACAGCCACGAATCGGCGAAGTGCGTTATCACGGAGCGAAAAAAGGTGAAATCAAAGACCTGCAGGATCTTCTCAATCTTACAAAGGGCAATCAGATAACTCAGAATATCGTTGACCGTGCCAAGATTATTGTGTTGAAATATTACAAAGACAAAGGCTTTGGCAACGTTACGGTAAATATAAACCTTCACGAAGACCTCTCGCACGAAAATGAGACAATTGTCAACATCGACATTGACAAGCACAACAAAGTGAAGGTGCACCGTATATATATCGATGGCAACGAGGTGCTCTCCGACCGTGCCATCAAGCGCACAATGAAAAAGACCAACGAGAAAAACAACATCCTCAAGCTTTTCTCGCAGAAGAAGTTCGTCGAGAGCGACTATCAGGATGACCTTAACCGTATTCTCGATAAGTACAATGAAAAAGGCTACCGCGACGCACGTATCGTGGCTGACAGCGTAGTGCCTTACGACGAAAAGACTGTAGATGTATATATTGATCTCGACGAAGGCAAGCAGTATTTCATCAAAGATATTTCGTGGGTAGGCAACACAATCTATCCCACTGATATACTCAACAATTTCCTCGACATGAAGCCCGGCGATGTCTACAACCAGAAGCAGATGCGCAAGCGCCTCTCTGAAGACGACGATGCCGTGGCCAACCTCTATATGGACAAGGGTTATCTCTTCTATAACCTTGTGCCCATTGAAAAGGAAGTGTCGGGCGACTCCATTTCGCTCGAAATGCGTATGATGGAGGGTCCGCAGGCCCGCGTGAACAATGTGGTAATCAACGGTAACGACCGCCTCTATGAGAAGGTGATTCGCCGTGAGCTCTTTGTCCGTCCGGGCGACCTCTTCTCTAAGTCCGACCTCATGCGTTCGGCCCGCGAAATAGCGCAGACCGGACACTTCAATCCCGAGACCATGGACATTCAGCCCGAACCCAACGAGGAGAACGGCACTGTGGACATAATCTTCAATCTCGAGACAAAGAACAACGACCAGATAGAGTTCTCGCTCGGTTGGGGACAGACCGGTATTATAGGCAAGCTTCAGCTGAAGTTCACCAACTTCTCTATCAAGAACCTCTTCTATCCCTCTACCTACAGAGGTATCATACCGCAGGGCGAGGGTCAGACATTCACAATCAGCGCCCAGACCAACGCTCGCTACTATCAGAGCTATGCCATTTCGTTCCTCGACCCGTGGTTCGGCGGCAAGCGACCCAACTCTCTCTCTGTATCGGCATACTACAGCCGACAGACAGGTGTAAACAGCTCGTTCTATAACAGCCAGTGGGCCAACTCGTCGATGTACGGCTATGGCTACGGATACTATCCAGGCTATAACAACTACTACAACGACTATTATCAGAACAGCTATGAAAACTCCCTTGACCCCAATAAATATCTGCAGCTGATAGGCATTAACGTGGGCTTCGGCAAGCGTCTGAAGTGGCCCGACGACTACTTCACATTCACAGCTGAGTTCGGTTATAACTGGTACTGCCTCAAAAACTGGGATTACCTCTACTATATGAACACCGGTAAGTCGAATGCTCTCGTGCTCGGTCTTACACTTGCCCGCACCTCAATAGATAATCCTATCTTCACACGCAGCGGTTCGATGTTCTCGCTCAATGTGCAGCTCACACCACCGGCCTCTCTCTTCACCGGCCGTCGCGACTGGGAAGCCTTGACGCGTGAAAATACTGAAGAGTCGCGTCAGAAACTCTACCAGTGGATTGAATACTGGAAGATTCGTTTCAAATCGCGCACTTATACTCCTCTTACAAACAGCGAACAATGGACTCCTGTGCTCATGACACGATTTGACTTCGGTCTTATAGGAAGCTATAACAAATATCTCAAAACGCCCTTCGAGACATTCTATGTCGGAGGCGATGGCATGTCGGGTTATTCGTCGACGGCAACCGAAACCATAGCGCTCCGTGGCTACGATAACGGTGTGCTCACTCCGTGGCGCCGCGAGGGCTATGCCTACACACGTATGGGAGTGGAACTCCACTTCCCCCTCATGCTCCAGCAGTCGACAACAATCTACGCCCTCACCTTCCTCGAAGGCGGCAACGCCTGGACTTCGGTAGGCCAGTTCGACCCCTTCTCGCTCAAGCGTTCGGCCGGTGCCGGTGTGCGCATACAGCTGCCTATGGTCGGCCTTATGGGTATCGACTGGGCTTACGGTTTCGACAAAGTCGACGGAGTGCGTGGCGGCAGTCACTTCCACTTCATCCTCGGACAGGAGTTCTAAACCTTTTTGCGCTTACGTTGTCTTATAAGTATAACAGTTAAGAAAAGAATTATGAGAAAGATATTAATTACTCTCATGCTCGCGGTTGTCGTAAGCGTGGCCGCATCGGCTCAGAAGTTTGCCCTTGTCGACATGGAATATATATTCGGCAATGTTCCGGCCTACGAAATGGCCAACGAGCAGCTCAACCAGCTCTCGCAGCGCTGGCAAAAAGAAGTGGAGGCCCTCAGCAAAGAGGCTGAAACCATGTATAACAGCTACCTCGCCGACAAGGTATTCCTTACCGACGAACAGGTAAAAAAACGCGAGGCCGACATCGTGGCAAAGGAAAAATCGGCCACAGAGCTCCGCTATCGCTACTTCGGCCCGGAAGGTGAGCTTTATCAGAAGCGTCAGACTTTGCTCAAACCAATTCAGGACGAAGTATACAACGCCGTCAAGAAAGTGGCCGAAGAACGTGGATATCAGGCTATTTTCGACCGTGCCTCATCGAGCGATATTGTATATGCATCGCCGCGTATTGATATAAGTAATGAAGTACTCGCAAAATTGGGATATTCCAATTAATTTAGTTAAATTTGCAGAACGTTTAGAATAATATAAAATCGTCATACAATTATGTTCAAAAAAATCGTAATCGCACTCCTCCTCGCGCTTCCCATGAGCCTTTTCGCTCAGAAATTCGGCGTAGTCGACATCGAAGCTGTTCTCTCGGCAATGCCCGAGACAAAGGCTATGCAGACACAGCTCACCGACACTTCAAAGAAATACGAAGACGAATTCCAGAAGCTCCAGGAAGAAGTCAACAAGCTCTATGCCGACTTCCAGAATATTCAGAACGACACCGAGACTCCCCAGTCTATCAAGGAGCGTCGCATGCAGGAAATTCAGGACAAAGCCGCTAAAGTAGACCAGTTCCGTAACACCGCTTCGCAGGATCTCCAACGTCTTCAGGAAACTCTTATGACTCCTATCCAGAACAAGATGACAGACGCTATCAAGACCGTAGGCACCGAAGGCTCGTTCACCTTCATCCTTCCCAAAGACCCCGGTCTGCTTCTCTATACCGGCACAGATGTTGTAGATGTCACCGACCAGATAAAGAGCAAGCTCGGTCTCTAATTAACCGATAAGACTCAATAAAAATATGGAGGATGCACCGCAAGGAGCATCCTCTTTTTCGATATTGGGGCATGAGAGCATAGACAGGGGTGCTGCTCCGCGTATAACTGTCTCCCCCTGTTTGGTGTGTCCCTGCCGTCTTCCTGCAACTCATTTTTCGTGTGCCATATCCGAGAGCCGGGATGAGGATGTTCCATAACGCCCTTATCCCGGCTACGCGGTACTATATAACGACCGGCCCGATGCATGTGGCATGGTTGGGCCGGTCGGATTTTATTGGCTTGCCGTAGGCTTATGGTACGAGCACTTTTTCGATGCGAGAGCCGGTGCGGCGTATGTAAATGCCGTTGCCTGGGTTGGTGATGCGTATGCCCTGAAGGTTGTAATACTCTGCAGTTGTTCCGCTGTCTGGTGCTATCATGTCGCTTATTCCCGTGTTATCGTTTATAATGATAGTGGCAGGCTCAGAGGCGAGTGAATGGCGACCGTTGGCATCCACTGCAATTACAGAGAAGCGGATGCTTTCGGTTTCGGCCGGTAGGCTTATCGTATATGAGTTTATGTTGCCCGTGATTATGTTTTGGAGGTCGGCAATGGTTGTGTATGAGGTGTTGGCAATAGTGACTTCTATGTCGTCGAGGGCGACATTTCCTGCATAGGGACGTGAATATCTGATGCGGAATTGACGGTGACGGGCTTCGGGCGAGAAGGAGAGCGTGGAGCCGTAGCCGTAGTAGTCGACCGGGGCGTATGAGTCTATAATCTGCCAGACATCGCCGTTGTGGCCTTCGATATAAACGGTGTTTCCTGTTTTATTGCTTGCTCCACGTGTCCATAATGCAATATTTTTTATATGGCTGTTGAAGAGCGGAGAGGTGAGTGTGGCATCGTCGGCGTTTAGTTTGAGGGCCGGCGCAGCATTGCCATAGAAGCGTGTCGACGAGTTGTCGTAGCAGTTGGAAAGTGATCCTGACCATGACCAGCCTTCGGGAAGTGTGATAGTAGATTGTTCGGTGCCGAAATCGACAGTATGGGTCGTAGTTCCTTCGAATGTAGCCTTTTCGACCGACAGAATGTAGTTTATGGCACCTTTGAGGTGATTCCACGACAACAATATGTTATTGCAGTTGTCTGCGGTGCCGCTGTTGGCTAAAGGCCGGCAATATATGAAGTCCAGTTCGGGAGTGATAATGCTGCTCTCGGGCGACATTGCGCTTGTATTGCGACCCATCGTCGCACGTATGGTGACAAAGTATTCAGTCTCACTATCCATTCCGGTAGCGGTGAAAGAGTCGGTGTTTCCTGTCTTGTAATCGGTATAAATGCGGTGAGGTTTGATTGTGCCGTTTACGCGTGTGAAAATGTTGAGCAGATATCCGTCGGCGTACTCTATCTTGTTCCATTTTATAAGAATCGAACCGTCGGTTCCGGCGCTGAGCTCCGGTGCGTCGGGTGCAATGCCGCCGGCTACGTCAAAAGTGATTGTTGAGTTGACTTCGTCAATGCCGGTAATTGGCAAATCGATGCTCTTGCCCGACCATGATACGAGTGCCGGCGATGTCTCGGCAGTGAACGAAGTATTGTCTGTAGGTCCGGGGAAGGTATAGCGCGACATCGATGCGTCGGAGAAATTGTTCGCCAAGCCGCTTGCTTCCTCAATGTCGACGTACTGATGGCTCTGTGTATTGTTTACAGAATTGCTGTCCCATATTCTCTGCACGAAATCAATATGCCAGATAAGCATGCCGTGTCCGGGCAAGTATTTGTCCCATCCGGTCTGCTGGCGGTTTTCGAGCAGAAAGAATTCATTTGTTTTTTCTGTTTCAATAAGGCAGCAGTCGTTGCTTTTCTGTATATCTTCGAGCACAATGTGGTCGGGTCTCGTGAGTACGCGTGGTGAGAGCCAGCCCATGGCGTTGCGTTCGAAAGCGCCGTACGAAGGCGGAGTGCATCCGTCGTTGTTGTACGTGCCGTAGTCGAGAACTGTCCATGTCCCGGGAGTGTAAGTTGCGTTCGAATTATAAGTGTTGTACAGGTCTGGCAGACCCATTACATGCGAAAATTCGTGAACGAATGTGCCTATCGGTGCCGGACGGTCGGAGTAATGCTGCCACTCGTTCACGCAGCAGTATCCGAAGAGTGTTTTGCCGTTATATGTTTTTCCGTTGATAATTTCGGATGCATGAGGCCACACAGTCTCGTCGGGGCCTCCGTCGGCTTCGCCCTCACCGGCATAAACTATAAAAATATTGTCGATATTTCCGTCATTGTCGTAGTCGTAGCGGCTGTAATCTATGTTGTCTTTCAGATATTCGACAGCCTCGATTGCCATCTGTTCGGGGTAGATGTCGTCGCCATACGAATTATTGGTGCCATAGTAGCTGCGTTTGCCCGAAAGGGGCACCGGGCCTAAGACATCGTAGTGTATGTCGAATTTTCCGGACGACTGCTCCATAAAATAATCTCTTACAGAGCCGGTGCCGTTGTAGTCGCAGAAGCCCTCTTCGTTGAAAAGTCGTGAGAAGTAATCGACTGGGTCTTCGAGGGTAAATTTTACGTCGGAGTATTCGACGAGCATGACCAGCGCACGGATGGTGCCGGTACGCGGATAGTTGCCCGTGAAAAGACCTAAGCCTTGTTGTGATATGGCTTGGGCTCTCGAGCGTCGTATTTTCGAAGCTCTGGCTTTTGCCGCAAAAGCTTTGCTGAAAGTTTCGGTGTCGATTTTCGCAGTAAGTTCACGAGCCTGTTCGCTTCGCTCGGCGGAATTGCATGCTTTTATTTCCGATAGTGTGATTTGACCGTCGGCTGCTGTGACGGCATATCTGAAGAAACCGTCGGCGTCGCGCAGCATGGGGAGTTTGTCGTCGGATAGATAGTAGTGTGCATTTTCATCGCCTACAATAGATGCTTTAATTGTTGTTCCGTCGGGCTGTGTGTAGGTGAATAAACCACGGCGAGCCGGAACAGCGCCGGCGCTCAAGGCTGTGGCAAGGAGTCCGAGCAACAGCAGTTTGAATGTTTTCATGTTCGTTTCTTGAAAGAGAACAGAACTGTGGAGCGGTATGATGAAACCGTGTGCGACACGGTGCGTTACTTGTCGGCTCCGGAGTTGATTGTGGTGGTCATTTCAGACGGATGCTTCAGAAAATACTGGTTTAGAAGCTCGCTGATATTGAAATAGTATCCTTCGGGTTTCTTCGTGTCTGTGCGGTTAACGGTAATGAAATCGAAGTAAGGCGGCTCGAAACGCTGGCTGTTTGCAGTCATGCCCGAAAGGTTGAGAAAGTCGTATTCATGCTGTGGATATACGATGATGAACGCGTCTTCGGGTGTCGTTCCCGAGCCCGAAGACGCTATGACGAGCAGGAGGTGGTTGAGTTTGAACTGCCAGATTTTGGCGAGGTCGTATTTGCGGTTTTGCTCATATACATAAATGCGGTTGGTGAGTTGTCGCAGGTCTACAGGGTTGTCGTCGATTACCTGCAGTGCATAGTCAAGCATTTTCTCGCGGTCGGCGCGTGTGCGGTTTTCTTTTGCGTATACGGGAAGCAGCTCCTGAAATAAAGTCTGGTTAGGTGCTTCGCGATATGGGTCGTAATCTTCCTGAAAGAGAGTTCCGTAGTAGAAGTATTGAAATTCCTCGTCGGTCATCGTTGTGTCGTTTGAGAGAAACGATTTGAGCAGGCGGGGATAATAGAATTGCGAGTTTTCATCGATTGAAGCTATTGCAATTGAGTCGAGGTCGGGTTTTCCGAGTGCGGTGCGGGCGGTAGTCTTTGCCGCTGCCGGTATGCAGCAGGCAATAAGGGCGGATATAAGCGTGATAATTAACTTTTTCATATTACTGTTGCAATAGCTATTGCGCTCATCGAGGCGGTGACTATGGCCGGGAGCCCTGTGGCGCAGATAAATTGGACGAAATTCCCCGGAGCGACGTGATATGCCCTTGCTTTAGGGGTGCGGATGTATATGACAGAGCCAAGAAAAGTCGCTATTGCCGACGATATGATTATGGCCGCTGCCGTAGGAGCTATCGCATATCCGACAAATGCTCCGGCTGTTGCTCCGAGGGCAATATACCACTGTGCGGTGGCCGAGCCCTTGGGTGCGGGCTGCAGTATGCGCAGTGCAAGTACGATGACAGTGGCTATAGACCAGTATATGATAATTTTTGCATCGACATAGGCGGCTCCTGCAATGTGGGCGCACACGAGCGCTGCGCACGATGCTATGGCCGATGGCAGGCGGGGCACAAACATGGCTCCGATGCCGGCTATAGCGAGTATATATGTAAGCGTGATGAGGGCAGGTGTTGTCATATGTGCAAAGTTAACAAATTTTCTGCCCTCTGTCTATGCATGCAGAAGTCTTTTTGAGATAATTTCAAAAACTTTAATAATTACAAGGTGATAGTGAGTGTCTCAGAGTGGCTATATATCTGTTCTTGCAGAGGAATGTTTCTGTCCAACGGTTCTTCGAGGTGCGAATAAAAGGTATCTATCTGAACTAAGCCGTCTTTTTCCGGATAGATACAAGAAAAAGCGCCTCGGCCGAGCCGAAGCGCTTTTTTTTTGTATCTGTGTACAGATTATTTATTTTCGTCGATAGTAACGGCGCGGTCGAGAGCTACGCACTTTTCGCCGAGGTCGCTGAGGTTGCCGTTGTTTGTAGTAACGGTAATCTGGCTTTCGGGAACACCGGTTTTCTTGAGGAGTTTGGCAACACCTTCAGCACGAGCCTTGCGGAGACGGATGTTGATGTTGTCGGTGCCGGTGTAGTTGTCGGCCCAACCTGTGAGGGTGTAGGTCTTGTCGGGGTTCTGAGTCATCACGTGAGCGATGGCTTTAACCACGCGCTGGTTTGCAGCGTTGAGGCGAGAAACGCCAATGGGGTAGTAGATAGTAGCGAGGGGGCCCTGAACGGTCTCAACTTTCTCAACAGGACGGTTGAGGCAGTCTTTGAGCTGAGCTTCGAGGTCGGCGATGCGAGCATCGGCAGCAGCGATGCGAGCACGGAGAGCGTCGCAGTTTTCGGGTTCGGGATAAACGGGAACAACGGGAGCAGCCCATTCGCGGTTTTTGAAGTTGTAAGTAATGCCGAGGTAAGCCTGGAGCGAGCCGTATTTGCGGTTCCAGCCTTCGCCGCCGTAGTTCTGGAGGCCGTCAAGACCCGAGAAACGAACGTCGAGCGAGAGAGCAACCTGCTGGCTTACGCGGAATGAGTTGATGATACCGGCGCGGAGAGTCATGATGTCGTTGTGAGCACCGCTGATTTTGGCCTCGTTGCTGTTGTCTTTGTATTTCTTTGTGAAAGTGAAGTAAGCACCTGCACCTACGTAAGCAGTAGCGTTGTAAACGCGGTTGGGCTTGTAGCCGCACCACCAGTTGGTGAGGTTAACCATGAGGTCGAATACGGGGCCGACTTCAAGGTATTTTGTGGGGTAGTAGCCGTCTACTTTGGTTGCACCGGGAAGAACACCGTAATAATTGGGACCGGTAGCAAGACCTTTAAGGCCGAGAACGTTTACACCGGCACGAGCACCGAAAACGGGAGTGAACCATTTGCCGACGTAGATAGAACCGGCGGGCATGAAGCGTTTGCCGATGCTATAGTGTATCGACTTTGATGCGATGTAGAAGCTGGCACCACCTTCAGCGGTGATGAACCAATTGTCCTGCATGCGGTTCATGAGAATGCCTTGCGAGGGGTCTGTTGTGTAAGTAACCTCCTGGGCAACCTCTTGAGCAGCAAGAGACTGTGCGCCTAATACAAGTGCGCAGGCAGCAGCAATAAAAGTAGCTTTTTTCATAGAGTTTAGCTGATTATTGGTTGAATGTATGTTTTGTTCGTACAATTTGGGCGCTAAGTTACAACATTTTTTTTACTTTATTATGTTTAAACCTAAAATTTGTCCAAAATAGCCTCATTTTTTAACATTTCATGCCTTTTATGGCACATTCGGCCTTTTGCAAAGGCCGAATGTGTTATGAAAGGTATGTCTTTACCTGGTTGTATACAGCTTCGGCGGTGAAGCCGAACTTCTCGTCGAGTACTTTATAGGGTGCTGAGGCACCGAAGCGGCTCATGCCGAATACATAGCCGTTGAAGCCTGCTATCATGCGCAGCGACTCCGGCATGCCTGCACTGAGGCCGAACTGACGCACGTCGGGCGGAAGCACAGACATACGATATTGTTCGGGCTGGTCGTTGAACAAGCCTACAGACGGCATTGATACTACGGATGCGCGAATGCCGTCGGCCTGCAGCAGTGTTGCCACGTCGCACAGAAGCGATACTTCCGAGCCGTTGGCCACAAGTACCACGTCGGGCGTGCCTTCGACGGGAATTGCTGTATAGCCGCCACGGGTGATTCCTTCGGCAGCTTCGATGCGTGTGGTGCCTTCGGGGGCGGGGAGGTCTTTGAGGTCCTGTCGCGACAGAATCAAGGCTGTGGGAGTGTATTTGTTCTCCATTGCCATTTTGTATGCGATAGAAGTCTCGGCAGAGTCGGCCGGACGCAGAACGAGCATGGAGGGGCGTCCGCTGAAGTTGCGGATTTGTTCCATGAGACGGAGCTGTGCTTCCTGCTCAATTGGCTGGTGTGTGGGGCCGTCTTCGCCTACGCGGAATGCATCGTGCGACCATATGTATTTTACTGGCAGCTCCATAAGGGCTGCCAGACGTATGGCCGGTTTCATGTAGTCTGAGAAAACGAAGAATGTGCCGCAGGCTGCGTACATGCCGCCGTGGAGCACTATGCCGTTGATTATAGAAGCCATGGCGAGCTCCGATACGCCGGCGTGGAGGAATGCGCCTGTGAAGTCGCCGTGTGTGAGTGCGTGTGTTTTTTTGAGGAATCCGTCGGTCTTGTCGGAGTTGGCGAGGTCGGCGGATGCCACAATCATATTGCCCACTTTTTCGGCGAGAACGCTGAGCATGTCGGACGAAGCCTGACGTGTGGATATATTTGCTTTGTGTGCTACAGCTGCGTAGTCGATAGCGGGAAGAGTGCCGTCGATGTAGCCTTTGAGTTCGAGGGCGAGAGCCGGATTGGCTTCGGCCCATGCGTTGAATTCGGCTTTGCGCTGAGCGGCGATTTTACGGAGCTCTTCGCGGCGACTTTCATATAAGGCAGCTGTTTCAGGGAATATTACCCATGGATTTTCGGGGTCGCCTCCGAGGTTTCGTACAGTTGCGGCATAGTCGGCGCCCGATTTGCTTAAAGGTTGTCCGTGTGTGGAGCACTGGCCTTCGAAGTTCTGTCCGTCGGCAGTGATAACGCCCTTGCCCATTATGGTGTGGCCGATTATGAGAGTTGGCTTGTGCTCTTCTGCCTCGGCGGCGCAGATGGCTTTGGCAATCTCCTCGGGGTTGTTGCCGTCGATTTCGATTACGTTCCAGTGCCATGCGCGGTATTTGGCGGCATAGTCTTCGGTGTCGACGTCATCTACCATGGTCGATAGCTGTACGCCGTTGCAGTCGTAGAACATTATGAGGTTGGACAGTCCGAGATAACCTGCGATACGTCCTGCTCCCTGCGATATTTCTTCCTGAATGCCGCCGTCGGAGATGAAGGCGTATGTCTTGTGAGCTACAACATCGCCGAATCTGACCTGAAGGAATCGCTCAGCTATGGCGCAGCCTACGGCCATGGTGTGGCCTTGACCGAGAGGCCCCGATGTGTTTTCGACACCGCGCTCAGGGTCGAACTCGGGGTGTCCGGGTGTTACAGACCCCCACTGGCGGAATTGCTGAAGTTCCTCAAGGGTGTAGTTGCCGCAAAGCGCGAGCACAGAGTAGAGCATTGGTGACATATGACCCGGATCAAGGAAGAAACGGTCGCGGGCAAACCATGTTGGGTCGTCTGGGTCGGTGACAAGAAAGCGTGAATAGAGAACGTTTACGAAGTCGGCCCCGCCCATGGCGCCACCGGGATGACCCGAATTGGCCTTCTCGACCATTGAGGCTGCGAGTATGCGAATGTTGTCGGCAGCCCGGTTCAAGGTTTTGGTGTCCATATATATGTATAGTAAATGTGTTTCTGTTATTTCCCACGAAATTACAAATTATATTCTGTCGGGCAAAATTTTCGCTTATGAATTTGTTGCGGAAACTACAGGAGTTTAACAGGCTTTTTTGCAAAAAGGTTTTGTAAGTCTCTAAAAATCCCGGAAGGGCATGCTGTTTCGCTGTCGAACATCATGCCGCTCCGGGAGAGGAGTAAACGGTTGAGTGTCAGATGAAAGTTGTGGCAGAGTCTATGCCTCGCACCGCTGTGCCTCAGGCTTTTGCTGCCAGAGGCGAGGGCACGTTGTAGACACGGGCCGCAAATTCCTGATTGAGCATGAACATGGCCGAGCCGTCGCCTTCAATCAGTTTGAGACGGTCGAGGATGCTCTGAGCGGTCTCTTCTTCTTCGACCTGCTCGGAGATGAACCAGTCGAGGCGTCCGCGTGTGGCGTAGTCGTGTTCGGCTTCGGTCAGAGCATATAGGTCGTTGATGAGAGCTGTCACTTTCTGTTCGTGGGCGAGGGTGTGGGCAAATGCATCAGATACGCTTTCCCACGTTGTGGGAACTGCTTCGATAGCTTTGAGCTCTACGCGGCCGCCACGCTGAATGAGATAGTTGATAAAGATTTCGGCATGAGCCTGCTCTTCTTTGAACTGGATGCGAAACCAGTTTGCAATGCCCGAGAGGCCCTGACTCTCGAAATACATGCCCATTGAGAGGTAGAGATATGCCGACCATAATTCGGCGTTGATTTGGGCGTTTATTGCGTCCTGGATTGTAGGTTTAATCATATTCTATAGTTTATATTTATTTTATTTTTTAGTTGCTACAAAAAGTGTGTTTCGGTAGTCGGCCGAGCGTTTTGTGAGGGTATCGACATCAAACGAACGGCTTATGCCGGTGGTATCGCATCCGTTGCCGAATATCACTTTGGAGCCGGCCGGATACTGCTCTGCATCGTTTATCGAATGTACGCGCCGCAAGATGTCGTGCATATAGAAATTGAGCGAATACTGACGGGTTTCGCCGAGCGTTACAACCGTCGCTGGAGAATCAACAATTAGATTATCAATAATGTTTCTATCGCTTTTGGGGTTGAGCACCATGGGCATGCCCACGGCCGCATATGCTACAAAAAGGGCCCAGACGATGACACATAGGTGTCCCGAAGCGCTGTGGCGGTTGAGCATCCATGCAATGCCGGCGGTAAGCGGAAGAATGAGCACCAGGTATCCCCACCAGGGCACTGATGCGAGCGGCAGTTGCGGCTGTGGCCATATCTGCAGCGCCACTATTGCGAGCGGTGCCACTACGGCAAGCAGAGACATGAACCATGCAAAGAAGCGTACGGCTCCGCTCGAGGCTCTATAGTCGAGAATTGAGGCTATGCCATAGCAGATAAAGGGATAGGCCGGCAGAAGGTAGACGGCACGTTTGCTTTCGGGGATGCTGTAGAACACTATCACTGTCACTGCTGCTACGGCGCACAGCAGTCCTGCCGGTTTGAGCGGCGCGGCATGCACGCGTCGGAGGCTGAAACAGCCTGCTATCAGGAGCACTGTCCACGGCAGCAGGCCTGCGATGAGGCTAACGAAGTTGTACCATATCGGATTTTCGTGGCTTTCGTAAGACATCGTTCCCAAGAGGCGCCCGAAGTTTTCTTCCATCATGAGGTCGTAAAAATGGCTTCCGCCTTGCTGATAAGCAGCATAGAACCACCACGCCGGCAATATGAGCGAAAGTAATACGAGGGCGAGCATCTTGCCGAGGGTTGGGAAGAAACTGTCGCGTCGGAAGAGCCGGTATATTCCCATTATAAAACATGGGAGAAGTGAGCCAATGGGGCCTTTGGTGAGTGTGGCGCAACTTAGCAGAAGCACTACGGCAGTGAGCAGCAGGCCTTTGAACCGTGGTTTATGCTCGCGAATGTGGTACATGAGGTATATCGAGCCTGTCATGCATGCAGTGAGTACCATGTCGAGCCGGCAGGCAAGAGCGGCGCGAAACACTTCGAACGTTGTGATTGTAACGAAAGCAAAAAGCAGTGCGAATCGCGAATCTCGCTCGCGCCGGGCCCATATGTAGCCACCCATAATCATAGCAAAGGCCGCAAGTGCCGACGGAAGGCGCGATATGTATTCGTTTACTTCTCCACCATTGAAAATATATGCGAAGACAGCGATGAGCCAGCCTAAAAACGGGGGCTTGAACGGGATGTCGCCGCCGTAGTTAAGGGGCAGAATCCAGTTGCCGCTCTCGACAATCGACATGCCCACAATTGCTTCACGTGGCTCGCCTTTTGAATAAAAGAAAGTATCGCCAAGCCATGGCAGAAGCAATATGGCGAGAGCCACTACTATAATGGCTGTGGCGCCGGGCAAATATGGTTTTACGCGTGTGCTCATTGTCGGTCGTCGTCTCCTTTGTGCTGTGGTATCGGTCGTGTTTTTCTGCCAGACGGTGCCCACAAAACAAAAGCGTGGTTAGTTTGAGGGCAAAATTAATACTTCTGAGATTATTTTCCAATTTTTTCAATGGAAAAGCCCCCGGAAAGCTCCTGGGCCTATATTAAAATGGCTGCACGCCATATCGGTGTGCAGCCATTGAAAATTGTCGTTTATACGCTTATCAGCAGACGCCGAGACCCATCATTGCGTTGGCTACTTTCATGAAGCCGGCGATATTTGCGCCCTTCATATAATTTATGTAGCCGTCTTTCTCCACGCCGTAGCGGAGGCACTGCTCGTGGATGTCGGTCATAATCTGGTGGAGCTTCTGGTCAACTTCTTCGGCCGGCCACTGCAGATGCATTGCGTTTTGGCTCATTTCGAGGCCTGATGTAGCCACACCGCCTGCGTTCACCGCCTTGCCGGGGGCATAGGTAGTGCGGCTTTCGATGAAGGCATCGATGGCTTCGGGAGTGCAGCCCATGTTCGATACTTCGGCAACCATCTCCACGCCATTGGCGATGAGAGCTTTTGCGTCGTCGCCGTTAAGCTCGTTCTGAGTGGCGCAGGGCAGGGCGATGTCTACTTTCTGCTCCCAGGGCTTGCGTCCTGCGTAGAATACAGAACCAGGGAAGCGCTCTGCATAGGGTGCCACAATATCGTTGCCCGATGCACGGAGCTCGAGCATATAGTCGATTTTCTCTGCGTTGAGACCTTCGGCATCGTAGATGTAGCCGTCGGGACCGGAGATTGTCACAACTTTCGCACCGAGTTCGGTCGCTTTGAGGGCTGCGCCCCAGGCAACATTGCCGAAGCCCGAAACTGCTATTACTTTACCCTTGATATCGTCGTTGCGCTGCTTGAGCATATTCTGCACGAAGTAAAGGGCGCCGAAACCGGTAGCTTCAGGACGGATGCGGCTGCCGCCGAATTCGAGAGCTTTGCCGGTGAATGTGCCGTCGTGTTGGTTGACAAGACGCTTATACATGCCATACATGTAGCCCACTTCACGTCCGCCTACGCCGATATCGCCGGCAGGAACGTCGCGGTCGGGGCCGAGGTTCTTCCAAAGGCCGAGCATGAAGGCCTGGCAGAAGCGCATGATTTCGCGGTCGCTTTTGCCACGGGGCGAGAAGTCGCTACCGCCTTTTGCACCACCCATGGGAAGTGTGGTGAGAGCATTTTTGAATGTCTGCTCAAAACCGAGGAATTTAAGAATCGAGAGATTGACTGATGCGTGGAAACGGATGCCGCCCTTGTATGGGCCAATGGCGTTGTTGAACTGCACGCGATAGCCGATGTTGTTCTGCACTTCGCCCTTGTCGTCAATCCATGTTACACGGAATGTGACAATACGGTCGGGCTCGACCATGCGCTCAATGATTTTGTTGCGCTCGAATTCGGGATGCTGGTTGTATACCTCTTCTACCGACATGAGCACTTCGCGCACTGCCTGAAGATATTCTTTCTCGCCCGGGTGTTTGGCCTCAAGGGCGGACATGATACTGTTGATATCCATGTTTTTTTAGTTTAAGGCGCAAGTAGTCGCTAAACTCTTGCTGATTTTTTGGTTAACTATGGCAAAGGTAATAACAAAAAAATTATATGCAACAAAAAATCGGGCAAATTTTTTGCATGTGCATTGTTGCGTCTGATTCATTTGGATATCTAATTCGTTTAAACGGTGCCAAAAGATGTGCAATCTTTCTGAAATAGTATCAAAGCAATGCTTGTCGGGCCGTTTTTTGACATATATTGTAATTTTATTTTTTTTGTCATAGTTTTTGTCACAACGGGTATCGGCTGCTTAATGCTGGGCCACTCCTTTTATTGTTTTATTGCTCATAATAATCGTAGGGCGAATTTTTCGTTTTATGCTTTTAGGACTTTTAATCAACATCTTTGCCCTCTTCCTTGTAGAAGATGAAGCTCTCTGCCGAAGTCGAGAGCTTGAGTCTTACATAAATGAATGGCCGAGAGAAGAGTGTGATGCCTACAAAGCAGATATTAAAGAATGAGTCCTTTGCCTATCTGACGCACGACTTCTTCAAGGCGTGTCTCACGTCTTGAAGACCGGGAGGGTATGAACATCGGAATGGCGTGGCGGTCAAACGGGTCAAAAACAACGCTATTTCGGTGACAAATTCGTATTTTTTGAAAACTTCATGCAAAAAAAGGTCGCTAAAGTTGCACGAAAAGAAAAAAAGTTATAACTTTGCATCGCAATTCCGAAAGGAACCGACCAAAAAGGAAAGATGCCGGAGTGGTCGAACGGGGCGGTCTCGAAAACCGTTGTACCCTTGCGGGTACCTAGGGTTCGAATCCCTATCTTTCCGCAAAAGTACCATGCGTACATTTTAGTAAAACGCCTGTAACTATCAAAGTTGCAGGCGTTTATTTTGTTATTGTCATTGTTCGGAATTGTTGATTGCGCCAATAAAGGCGCATGGTAATAAACGAGGCGACTAATTATGATAGCGTCATTTCGCAAACTGTAAGAACTATGGCGTTGTTAATGATTATATCAAAATAAATTTATACTTTTGCGTAAGCGATTCTCATTTATGTATGTAGTGAGAATGGTAAAATTGGCGGCAAAACTATGCCGACTTTTCGGATGTTTGACAGCGACCGGGACGCGATGCTTGCCAATGCATCTGTTGTCGATGCCTGACTCTCGAAGTTGTGGTTTGAATTTGCTGCCGATTAACAGTGTTATATGAATTTTGTCAGAGCGCACAATATGAAAGGAATCGTTTTGGCCGGAGGCTCCGGCACGAGGCTCTATCCCATTACCAAAGGGGTGAGCAAGCAGTTGCTTCCCATCTACGACAAGCCTATTGTATATTACCCGATTTCGGTACTCATGTTGGCCGGAATCAGAGATATCCTCATTATATCCACGCCGGCTGATTTGCCGGGCTTTCGCCGACTGCTTGGCGATGGCTCCGACTTCGGTGTAAGGTTCTCCTATGCCGAGCAGCCCTCGCCCGACGGTTTGGCTCAGGCCTTTATCATCGGCAAGGAGTTTATTGGCGACGATAGTGTCTGCCTTGTGCTCGGTGACAATATTTTTCACGGAGCAGGCTTTTCGCAGGTGCTCTACGAGGCTGTCCGCACGGCAGAGGAGGAGTCGAAAGCCACGGTGTTTGGATATAGGGTGAATGACCCTGAGCGGTATGGCGTGGCCGAGTTTGACAAGGAGGGCAACTGTATGTCGATTGAGGAGAAGCCCGAACATCCTAAGAGCAATTACGCTGTTGTGGGGCTTTATTTTTATCCGAACAGGGTGGTCGACGTTGCTGCAAATATCAAGCCGTCGGCACGCGGCGAGCTCGAGATAACGACTGTGAATCAGGAATTTCTCAAAGATGGCGAACTTAAGGTGCAGACGCTCCCTCGCGGTTTCGCGTGGCTCGACACCGGTACTCACGATTCGCTTGCCGAAGCCTCAATCTATGTGGAAGTGCTTGAGAAGCGTCAGGGGCTTAAGATAGCATGTCTTGAAGGAATTGCATACCGTCGCGGCTGGATATCGCGTGAAAAGATGATTGAGCTGGCACAGCCTATGCTCAAAAATCAATACGGACAATATCTGATGAAGGTTGTCGACGAGCTCGACCGCACCGACGACCCTAACATCGACTGAACTATGGAGATAATCAAGACCGAAATTGAAGGGGTGGTGATTATCAAGCCCCGCATTTTTGTCGACGCACGCGGATATTTTTTCGAGAGCTACTCCAAGCGCGAATTCGACGATAAAGTGCGTCACGTCGACTTCGTTCAGGACAACGAGTCGTGCTCGACTCGCGGCGTGATGCGAGGCCTGCATTTCCAGCGTCCGCCATTCACTCAGAGCAAACTTGTAAGATGTGTGAAGGGTCGCGTTCTTGATGTCGCTATCGACATACGCAAGGGTTCACTCACATACGGAAAACATGTTGCGGTTGAGCTTTCGGAGGATAATCATCTGCAGTTTTTTGTGCCTCGTGGCTTTGCCCACGGTTTTGCAGTGCTGAGCGATACGGCTGTGTTTCAGTACAAATGCGATAATTTCTATCACCCCGAGGCCGACGGCGGAATTTCTATCGCTGACAGCAGTCTCGGCATCGACTGGAAGCTCGACCCATCGACTGCAATTTTCTCCGACAAAGACACCAGACATCCCTTGCTCGCCGACTTCGATTCTCCATTTGATATCAATATAGACTTATACGCCAAATGAACATACTCGTCACCGGCGGCGCCGGATTCATAGGCAGTCATGTAGTGCGGCTATTTGTAAACAAATATCCCGACTACCGGATTGTAAACCTCGATAAACTTACCTACGCCGGCAATCTCGCCAACCTCAAAGACATAGAGGACAAACCGAACTATACATTTGTCAAGGCCGACATCGCTGATTTCGACACGATGCGTCGCATTGTGAGAGACTACAACATTGACGGCATCATACACCTCGCCGCCGAGAGCCACGTCGACCGCTCAATCAAAGACCCTTTCACTTTCGCACGCACAAACGTAATGGGCACGCTATCGCTGCTGCAGGCCGCCAAGGAATACTGGGAGTCGCTGCCCGAAAAATATGAAGGCAAGCTCTTCTACCACATTTCCACAGATGAGGTCTACGGCGCACTCGAGCTCACACATCCCGAGGGCGTACCGGCTCCCTTTACCACCAAGGCATCGAGCAAGGACGATATAGCTTACGGCACCGAGTTTTTTGTCGAGACCACGAAATACAATCCTCACTCTCCATACTCGGCATCGAAAGCGTCGAGCGACCACTTCGTGCGCTCCTATCATGATACTTACGGCATGCCAACACTTGTGACGAACTGCTCGAACAACTACGGCCCATATCAGTTTCCCGAAAAGCTCATACCATTGTTCATTAACAATATACGTCATGGTAAACCGCTGCCGGTTTACGGCAATGGCGAGAACGTGCGTGACTGGCTCTTCGTTGAAGACCACGCACGTGCCATAGACCTCATCTTCCACCGTGGCAAAGTGGCCGAAACCTACAACATCGGCGGCTTCAACGAGTGGAAGAATATCGACCTCATAAAGGTAATCATCAAGACTGTCGACCGTCTGCTCGGCAACCCGGAGGGGCAGTCGGAGCGCCTTATCACCTATGTCACCGACCGTCTCGGCCACGATATGCGCTACGCCATCGATAGCCGCAAACTGCAGAGTGAACTCGGCTGGGAGCCCTCGCTCCAGTTCGAGGAGGGTATCGAGCGCACCGTTCGCTGGTATCTCGACAACCAGGCCTGGCTCGACAATATCACCTCGGGCGACTATGAGCGCTATTATGAGGAGATGTATAAAAATCGGTGAGAAAAAACTGAAAGCAATTTTTCAATGTGACAACGAATACTTCTTTGTAAACCGAATATGTGGGGACGCGAGATTGATTTCATCCGCGACGCTCGACCCCGATGTGAGCATCAATGTCCAGGAAAACACCTACAAGCAATAGGTGACGGGTGCTGTCGGCGGAGCTGCAGGTGTGGCGCACATAGCCTCTGCCGCTGTAACTGATTGTCAGCCCAATGACAATGTCGAGACTCTGCGCTTAGCTCTCGATAAGCCCAATATCGAATCTCGCCCGCTTTGGAAACCCATGCACAGCCAGTATATACGTGCCAACCTACGTCGACGGTGTAAGCGAGGCTCTATTCGCTGTCGGTATCTGTTTGCCTGCGGTCCCTTACGTTACCGACGCCGATGTCTATTATGTCGTCGACACTATCAAAGCTTAAATAGACTACAGAGCTCACATAACATCGGCCGGGTGAGATTATGAGCCTT
This sequence comes from Muribaculaceae bacterium, assembly GCA_003979155.1. GTDB lineage: Bacteria > Bacteroidota > Bacteroidia > Bacteroidales > Muribaculaceae > CAG-873. The sequence goes on along the minus strand of RYWL01000007.1, from coordinate 5,734 downwards.
GAGCCGGCTCGATGTGTGTTGTGGCATGTACCGACATGTGTGGCAGAGCTCCGCATATGTGTCGCTCGGCGGCAGTGGCTATGCGGTGCGCGTCGCACACATTCATGTTTCCGTCGACTTTGATATGAACTTCGATGTATGCGTCGTTTCCGCTTTTGAATGTACGCAGGCAGTGCCATCCTTTAACACCGTCTGTGCCGGACACCGCTTTTTCGATCGACAGGCACTCTTCGTGCGACAACGAACGGCCGAGCAGTTCGCCAATGGCTGGCATAATCATCCTCACACTCACAAAGGTAATTATTGCCGACACTACAATAGCGGCAAAAGGGTCGAGTATGCGCCATTTCTCGCCAAGGAAAGAAGCTCCGGCGACACCTATTAGGGTTGCGACCGACGAGAAGGCGTCGCTGCGGTGATGCCATGCGTTAGCTTTCACGGCTTCGCTGTTTATGCGTATGCCTACCCTCATGGTGTAGTGAAATAGCCATTCCTTTGAAATTATAGAGAATGCAATGATGTACAGCGCCATAGTCGCCGGCTTCGGAACTACAGCACCCCGGTATATGAGAATAATTCTGTCGATGCTTTCGATAAGAATTGCCGCGGCCACTGCCATAAGTATGACGGACAGGATGACCGTGGCGAGAGCTTCGTAGCGTCCGTGGCCGAATTGGTGTCCCATGTCGGGCCTCTTGCGTGCGACACCGACCATGACGATGACAATGATGTCGCTGAAGAAATCGGAAAACGAATGTATGCCGTCGGCGACGAGAGCCGTGCTTCGCCCGAATATGCCTCCTGCGACTTTTGCTACAGCGAGCACGGCGTTGAGCCAAAATCCGACCCATGTGACGTGTCTGGCCTGATGCACGGCATCGACGGAACTGTCGTGGGCAACGATGTGTCTGCGGTTCTCTTTCATACTCAAATAGTCTGCCGGTGCGTCAGCGTATTCCCAGCAATTTATGTGTCTGGAGCGACAGCTTCCATTTGGGATGACATTTTATATATTCGATGCATTGGGCGAGATTTGCCTTGTTGTACGTATCGTCGCCGCGGTCGCAAGGCTGTAGATAATAACAATCACCGTCGGTAATGGTTGTGTCTTCGAGACTTTCGATATATTCGATATGATTCATGTCGAACAGCACTTTGAGTTCGTCGATACGCTGCAGTGCCGGTTTCTTTCCGAATTTCGGCGATACTGTAATCCAGTCGATATGCGGCTGTATATCGTCGTGAAGCCGGCGGGTGCCGTTTGTCTCCATATGAATTATTTTGCCGGCGCGACGTATGGCCTTGAGCAGTGAGGCGGTGATTTGCAGCGTGGGCTCGCCACCGGTGAGTACTACATGCCCGGCAGGGAATCGGCATATGTTTTCTATAATTTCGTCTTCCGACATTTCGGTGCCGGACTGATGTGTGGTGTCACAGAAGTCGCATGCGAGGTTGCAGCCTGAGAAGCGCACGAATACGGCCGGCGTGCCGGTGTAGCGGCCTTCGCCCTGCAGGGAGTAGAATATTTCGTTTACTTTCATGGCATCGTGGTATCAAACGAATCGTCGACATAAATTGCCGTGTTGCCTTCGCTTTCCTGCACTACAGCCTTATAGCACTCCGGGATACGGTCTACGACCCACCGGGCAATATTTTCGGCAGTGGGGTTGACCGGCAGCACGTCGTTGAGATGTCTGTGGTCGAGAGCTCCGTGAATCATATCTTTGATGTGCTTGAAGTCGCACACCATTCCGTCGGCATTGAGTTGCGTGGCGGCACAGTGGACAGTTATAATCCAGTTGTGACCGTGAGCGTTGGTGCACTTGCTTTGATAAGAAAGGTCGAGCCTGTGTGAGGCTGAAATTTCCATGCGTTTTATTACGTAGTACATGATGTATTCGAAGTTGTATGTCCTGCCGCGTTTTTTTCTGTCGCAGCGCAAATGCAAATTTACATATAAATTGCGAGAAAAATATATAGGCCGACTAAAAAGAAAAGGATGAAAGAAAACGACGCATCGGCGAGCAGCCTTGCTAATCGTGCTGCGGATACGTCATTCTTATTAATTAAAAAGGGTGCGGAGCATGGGAGTTGCAAGAGAGCTATTCGTAACGGATAACTTCGACAGGGCTGATGTTTGCGGCTTTCCGATCCGGATAACAGCCGTAGAAAATGGCGGTGGCGGAGCATTCTGCAATCGACTGCATGACCGAATGTAACTGCACGTAAACGGGTCAGTGTGCTATCAGATTTATTATATTAGTAATTTCGATGCCTCCTACGGGGTGCGAGATGCCGGCAATGCAGGCAAGAAGCATGGTCATAATGTTGCTTGTAATAATCTGTAATTTGCTGTGTTTTAAATCAACCGGCAGTTTCGTTCAATCAATCAGAGTGCGGGGTACAAAAAACGTCTGACTCCAATTACAGAGTCAGACGGATTTTTAATCTTAGATGCCGCTGCACAGCGGGGTCTGTGTATGGTTATTTCAGTGCGATAGGGTTTTTATTTGCTTGGTGCAGTCTGGGCGGTGTAGCTCTGCTGTTTGTTATTTGCAGCTTTGCTGTCGCGAGAAAAGCCTTTGGGGCGGTTGCGTCCGTGACGCATGTCCTTATACGCTATTTTGCCGTTTTGGCCTACCTTGGGCTGTCGGGACTGTCCGTCGTTGTTGAGGTAGAAGTTCTCGAGGAAAATCACATAGTTGTCGTTGCCGATAATGGCTTTTACTTCATCGAGATACTGCTTTTTTGCGGCGATACGCTCTTTGCGTTTGTCGGCATTGCGTTGGCTTTTGTCCTTGGCAGCCTCGCTGCGGGCTTTCATATTTTTTTCACGGAAAGCCTTGAGCTGTTCTTTCTGGGCATCGGTGAGGTTGAGGCCTTCGAAAGGATTTGGTCGGTTGGCCGGACGTACGCCTTTTTTGTTGGCGTCGTTGCAGGGAGCCTGTGTGGGGCAGTTGTTGCACACCTGATTGCATGAAGCCGGAGTGCAGTTATTGTTGCAGGTTTTGTTGTCCTGAGCGTTTGCGTTGAAGCCTGCGAAGGCAGCAATGATAAGTGCGAGACCTAATACTTTCTTTTTCATCGTCAAAATTTTAGTTTGTCTTTGTTGTTTTCTGGTTATAGGACGGCTTTAACGATTAAATGTTTAATTAGCAATCTCTTTTTAACTGTTTTTTAACGCTTTAGCAGCGACAGTTATAAAAGATGTGACAGAATCAAAAGTAATTTTACAACGCTGTAGGCGGATATAGTTTGTCCCACCATTCGGGTTCGTTTTTAAGATATTTTGCGAACCATGCAAATATGGTGTCCTGCCACTTTCGGCGCTTGTCATAGTCGAGAATGTGGTGGTCCTGATCTGCTACTGCCACAAAAGCCGTTGGGCATCCGAGGAGTTTGAGCGCTGTAAACATCTGAATGCTTTCGCCCACGGGTACATTGTGGTCGGCGTCGCCGTGGAGGAAGAGCAGGGGAGTATGTATCTTGTCGGCGTTGTACAGAGGGCTTTGATTTACGAACAGGTCACGGTCGCTCCACGGATATGATTCGGCCATCGACACCTCGCTGTAGCTGTAGCCCCAGTAGCCTTCGCCCCAGTAGCTGGTGTGGTCGCTGATGCCGGCATGAGAGATTGCCGCGGCGAAAATATCGGTTATTGTCTGGAGGTATTGTGTCATGAATCCACCGTATGAAGCGCCGATGCATCCTATGGCTTTGCTGTCGACATAGGGGTGTTCGACGCAGAATTGTTTTGTTCCTTCAATAATATCGCGTGCCGGGTCTGAGCCTGCTGTGTTGACGTGTCGCGACGAGAATTCCTGTCCGAATCCTGTGGCTCCGCTTGGCTGAATCACATATACCACATAGCCTTGTGCCGCATATGCGTGGTGTGGATAGCGGCTTTCGAAGTTGCGGCTTGTGGGGCTGCAGCCGCCGTAGTAGTTCACAATCATCGGATATTTTTTCGACGGGTCGAAATCAGGCGGCAGATAGAAACGTCCGCATATGGTGTCGCCGTTCGAGTTTACGAAATCCCAGGCTGATGTCCGGCCCCAATTTATGTCGGCGAGCTCGGCCGACATAGGTTCGTCGAGCAGTGTGGACTGCGCCTTTCTTGTATTATATATGTATAGGCGGTCGGGATTATCGATACTCTGTGCTGTAAGGGCTATCGCATTGCCTTTGTCGGGAAGTGAGAACGATTTCACGAGGTCTTGCCTTACCGGAATTTTTATGAATTTGCCATTGGCTGTATTGTAGGCGAACAAAGCCACACAGTCACGGTCTTCGGCTGTGAAATATATATTGCCGTCGGCCCGGCTCCAGTCGTATGATGATACGCTGGGGTTGAAATTGCGTGTGATTGCTTTGGTGTCACCGCCGGCGAGGTCGCAGATGAACAGTTGTGTGTCGGTCATGCTTGGAATTTTGCCTTCGGGTACATTCTTGCCTATGCCGTTGAATGCCTCGGGTGAACCGGAAACAAGTATCTTAGTGCCGTCGGGCGAGAACCGGGCCGAGCCTACGAAACCGTCGTCGGCAACTATAGTGTCGGCTTTAAGAGTTGCTAGGTCGACAGTAGCAACGGTGAATACTGTCGTCGGGCGCTTTTCGAGGCGTGAGCGCGAGGTGCTGACAAGTATTTTCGAGCCGTCGTCGGCAATGTCGAGCAGATACGTGTTGTGCGAGCCGAATGTCAAAGGACGCATTATGCCTGTGGCAATGTCGTAGAGGTGGAGCGATGTGCGGTCGCGCCAGCCGGGCTGTCGGTCTTCCGGCTCGATAATACGGTACACACCCTTGTCTTCTTTCGGACCGGACTCTTTCTTTGAGAAGATGATAAATTCTTCATCAGGTGAAATTGTGAAAACCCCGTCGGGTATGTTTTCAGCAAAAAGCGATGTTGTGCCGGTGGTGGCATCGGTCACTTCAATGGCGCGTCCGTCCGGTCTTGCCGCAGTGCGGAAATAGCGTGAGCCCGACGGCATCCATGCGATGCTCTCGTTGCTCCGGGCTATGGCTTGTCCGTCGATGGTCGACACAACCCACTCCCATGTAGTTTTTCCTCCGGGTAGGCCGGTATAATATGTAGTGATAATGTACTTGCCGTCGGGGGAGACCGAAACACCGCTTATTCTGCGTCCGTGCAGCACGTCGGTGAGCGTATAGAGCCGCTTGCCGTCGCCGATTTGCAGAGCCGAAGGATTGTCGGTGACTATGGAGACAGTCGCCGAGTCGGATGCGTGTTCGGGCAAAAGGTATTTTATATCTACACGATGTGTGCCGGGAGTGAACGCGCATTTGCCGTCAGATTTTTTTCCATCGACAAAAATCGTGTTCTTGCCGAGTCCATTGACTGTGATGCCCGGTTCTATATAAGAGGTGTTGCTGATATTGAATGAGATTATGCCGAGCGCAGGTGCGTCGGAAGAGGGCAGGGTCGAAATTTCGAGCCTGCGTCCTTGTTTCATTGTTGCCCGGCCAACAGGAGCCTCAAGCATCGAAGCAAGAGAAAATGGCTTGTTGTTCACATCTACGCTGTCGACAGAGTAGGGTGCCGGTATGGGATATGGTCCGGCAAAATCTGCCACAGTCACTGGTATGGTATCGGCGCTGGCGGCAAACACAGTGGCTGCTGCCAAATAAGTCGGGTATTGTTTCGGCATCGTGAAAATACCGGTAAGGCAAGACCTCGTGAAATCGTTCTCACTTCCCGACAAAGGCAATGCGA
>RYWL01000058.1 GCA_003979155.1 Muribaculaceae bacterium | reverse complement strand
CAGGATGATATATATCGGTGCCTTTGTCTTCGATTACAAACGATTTCTCGATTTTTTCGAGGAATTCGGCAGGCGAGAGACCATTGAGGTCGCGCACCACGCGGTTGTAGTCGATTATACGGAGATGCGAGGCCGGGAATGCCACTGCGAGGAAGTAGTTGTACTCCTCGTCGCCGCGGTGCTCGGGATTGGCAAGAGCTTTCTCATGGCCTACAAGGGCTGCGGCTGCCGAGCGGTGATGTCCGTCGGCAATGTAAAGCGAGGGCATCTCTGCGAATGCTTCGGTGATGGCGGCAATGGTGGCGCCGTCGTCAATCACCCAGAAATGATGTCCGAAACCGTCGGGAGCAGTGAAGTCGTACTCAGCCGGTGTGGCGGTCACTTTCTTTATTATTTCTTCAAGAACAGGATTGTCGGGGAAGGCAAAGAACACCGGCTCAATGTTGGCGTTGTTCACGCGCACATGTTTCATGCGGTCTTCTTCTTTGTCGCGACGTGTGAGCTCGTGCTTTTTGATTCGGCCGCTCATATAGTCGTCGACATTGGCAGCCACAACAAATCCATACTGTGTGCGGCCGTCCATGGTCTGGGCATAGATATAATAATGGTCTTTCTTGTCCTGCACAAGCCAGCCGTTGCTCTGGAATGCATCGAAATTACGGCGTGCACGCTCATATACACATGGGTCATGCTCGTCGGTGCCCTCGGGAAAATCTATTTCGGGCTTTATGATATGGTAAAGCGATTTAGGATTGCCGTCGGCCTCAGCGCGAGCTTCGTCGCTGTTGAGTACGTCATATGGACGCGAGGCCACTTCAGTGACCATTTCGCGCGGCGGGCGAATGCCCTTGAATGGTTTTACTTTAGCCATAGTTTTTCAATAGTGTATGTTTAAGGAAAATATAAAAGAGCAGATAAAAAAACAATAATCCGGCGGCGTCACCGCAAAGGCGGCAAAAACGCACCGCCGGACTGTATATGTCATTTAGCTGCGTACAATTGTCTCCTCACGGTCGGGACCTACAGAGATTATGCTCACAGGCACGCCTACATGCTTCTCTATATAAGCGATATAATCGCGGAATGCCTGGGGCAGCTCGCTCTCGCGACGTGCGGCCGAGATATCGGTGAGCCAGCCCGGGAGTTCGTCGTAGATAGGCTCTACGTCGGCTTTGCCTTCGGCATTGTGGCCCACGCAGTAGGGGAAATCCGATGTGACTGTGCCGTCGGGCAGACGATAGGCGGTGCACACCTTTATGGTGTCGAATGTGTCGAGCACGTCGCTCTTCATGAGAATGAGGTCGGTAGCACCGTTAATCATCACAGAGTAACGGAGAGCTACCAGGTCGAGCCAGCCGCAGCGACGCTCTCGGCCGGTGACTGCGCCGTATTCATGGCCTATCGAACGAATTTCCTCGCCGGTGGCGTCGAAAAGCTCGGTAGGGAAGGGTCCGCTGCCCACACGTGTGCAGTATGCTTTGAAGATGCCGTAGACCTTGCCAATGCGCGATGGAGCGAGACCGAGGCCTGTGCAGGCTCCGGCAGCCACGGTGTTGCTCGATGTCACAAAAGGATATGAACCGAAATCGATGTCGAGCATTGTGCCCTGAGCGCCCTCGCAGAGTATGCTGTTGCCGTTGGAGAGGGCTTTGTTTACATAGTGCTCTGTATCGGAGAGATTAAATGAGCGCAGATACTCGAGCGCGTCGAGCCACTCCTGCTCGTTCTTAGCCAGGGCCTCGGTGTCGATTACGGCATCCATGTTTTTGAGGGTGCGTAAGTGACGGTCGCGTGCGGCGGCATAGATAGTGTCGAAATTATCGTCGAGAATATCACCTACACGAAGACCATGACGCGAAATCTTGTCGGAATATGTCGGGCCGATACCTTTGCCGGTGGTGCCGATCTTGCCGGCGCCCATCTGAGCCTCGCCGGCAGCGTCGAGCAGACGGTGCGTAGGCATGATGAGGTGAGCCTTCTTGGAGATACGGAGAATTTCGTGAAGGTCGACTCCGTCGGCTTCAAGCTCGGCAGCTTCCTTGCGGAACAGCACGGGGTCAAGCACAACGCCGTTGCCGATAATATTTGTAATGGCCCCTTTGGCGAAAACGCCCGAGGGTATTGAACGCAATATATGCTTGTGTCCGTCGAATTCGAGGGTATGGCCGGCATTTGGGCCGCCCTGGAAACGAGCTACAATATCATAATCGGGAGCGAGCACATCGACAATTTTGCCTTTGCCCTCGTCGCCCCATTGGAGTCCTAAAAGAATATCGGCTTTCATTTTTTGTTTTTTGATATGACTGATTTAGACTGTTTTTTCTGTTCTGTATTTGCTTTACGCGTCTTTCGTGCGCACGTAGAGCAAACGCCATACACCGAAATAGTGGCATAAGCAGGCGTAAAAGCTGAAAAACGGCGTTTACGCAGCATTTCGTCGAACTCCGGGTCTTTCATTTTCTTGATTTTGCCGCATTTTGTGCAAACGAGGTGCTTGTGGCACGCCATTGCCATCTCGTATACTGTAGCGGCATTGTCGATATAAAGCTTGCGGAGCATGCCGCAGTCGACGAGCATCTGCATCGTGGAGTAGACAGTGGCCATAGACACATGAGTCGAGTTTCGCTGCAGCACATCGGCCACGACACGTGCCGTGAAATGCCCCTGAAGGCTTTCGGCAGCCGAGAGCACCAGAAAGCGCTCGGGTGTACATCTGCGGCCGGCCTGCCTCATGTATTCGGCAAAAGCGGCAGCCGATGCTGTGGGTGGTATGCTGACTGCTGTCATTTGGTGCGTTGCGTTTCTTCGGGCAAAATTAGTAATTTTTTTCATAGCGTCCATAAAAATGCTTAACTTTGTGCACTCATATTTGCATACAAATACGATGAACGACTATTACAAAGTGACCTTCACTCTTACGCCAGGCGACAGTGACGCCTGCGACCTGCTCGCCGACACTCTCGCCGAAGCCGGATTCGAGAGTTTCGAACCCGACGACAACGGCTCGTCGATGGTAGCCTACGTCCCTGCCGCGAGCTATAGTCCCGAGGCTGTGGCCGATGCTGTGGCAGCCCAGCCGATACCCGTCGAAATCAGCTATGCCGCCGAGTTTGTCGAAGGTCGCGACTGGAACAGCGAGTGGGAGAAAAACTACTTCAAGCCCATCGTCGTGGCCGGCCTTGTGGCCGTGCACAGCTCGTTTCACACCGATGTGCCCCAGGCTAAATACGACATTGTCATCGACCCGCGCATGGCATTCGGCACCGGACATCATGCAACCACCACATTGATGATGACTTACCTGCTCGAAAACAAAAACGTGAAGGGAGCCAATGTAATCGACATGGGCTCCGGAACGGGCATACTCGCAATCCTTGCCGACATGCTCGGCGCTGCCTCAATACAGGCAATCGAAATCGACCCATACGCCGCCGAAAACGCACACGAAAACGTTACCCTCAATCTGCCCGAAAGCCATGTGAATGTAATTACAGGCGACGCCTCGGCTCTCGACGGCCTCGACGGCTTTGCCGATATTTTCCTTGCAAATATCAACCGTAATATCATCACTTCCGATATCTGCCGCTATGCCGCTGCAATGAAACCCGGCGCAACCCTCACCGTTAGCGGCTTTTATGTCGACGACCGGCCCATAGTAGAGCAGGCAGCGGCCGCCGCAGGCCTGTCGCTCAAAAGACTTGCCGATATCGACAACTGGTCGTCAATGACTTTCGAAAAGACAATGGCATGACTCGCTGTATAGTATTCATATCTCTCATCTTAGCATTCGTCATTCCGTGCCGGGCTATGATGTCTGTCGCGCCTGCCGACTCCACCGAAACCGCTTCGGGCGCGACAGCCGCACCCGCCAAAGAGCGTGTGTCGGACTTCGCTTTCTACGAGCGGTCGGACTCGCGCGCTATTTTCTCGTGGGGCGCCGAGGCCGGTGCCAACATCGACCTTACGGGCAACGACATGAGCACTGTCGCAATCAATCTGTCGACGGGCTTGCGCTGGCGCTGGATACGCTTCATCGGCATTGGTGCTGAAGCCGATATCACAGTGTCGAACTCAAACCGCTTCTTCCCCATTTACGCTGCTTTGCGCACCAACTTCCGCAACCGCCCGTCGCGCGTTTTCTGGGAACTTCGCGGCGGCGTGGCCCTGCAATATTACGAAAACACAGAAAACACAAGCGGCACATATCTCTACACCGGAGTGGGCATGCAGCTCGCCTCCGGCGCAAGCTTCTCATCTTATATGTCGCTCGGCTACACATACATGCAGCGCAAATCAATCGTTGTCAACGAAGAAACCGTGCACCAGCCCGATTTGAGCAACGCATCGCTCCGCATAGGAGTCATTTTCTGACAGCACCACCTGCATGGCAAGTCTGAATCTTTTCTTTCCGGAAAACGACCTTGCGCTTGCGCGCGACCTGTCGCGATACACCGCACCGCCGGCCGCCACTCTGCTTCGCCGCTCGGGATACACATTGCCCATATGGTATGCCGACAGCGGCGACATCTTTTATTGCGAGGGAGTCGGCAGACAATGGATGCAACACGTCCGCGACTCTTTCGGCACGGGCGTAGAGCCATTCGCACACAATATCGAGGCACTTTCGCCTGCGCCCTGGGGCTGGTCAAAGGCAGCCCGTCAGTTTTTTGCCGATTTGGGATACACGCAGCAGCAGTTGCCCTCCGACAGCCGGCTCGAAGCCATACGCGCTCTTTCGCACCGTCGCACAGCGGCAAAAGTAGCCGGGCTGCTCGCCGACACTCTGCCCTTCGACACAGCCCCTCCGGCACGCGAACTGCACACTATCGACGAAATAAACAACTTCATCAAAGCACATCCGCAGGGAACGGTGCTGAAACTGCCGTGGTCGTCGTCAGGGCGAGGAATTGTTGCCACCGACCCGGCGACCGCCACAGCCCAGACCGGAATGTTCGAAGGCATGCTCCGTCGGCAAGGCTCTGTCATGGCGGAGCCGCTCTATAAAAAAGTACTCGATTTCGCCATGCTCTTCAACATGCACAGTGGCAAATGCACGTTTGCCGGGCTCTCGGTTTTCACAAACGTGCAGTTCGGCTCATACGCCGGCAACCGTCTTGCCTCCGACAGCGCCCTCATGGAGCAGATAGCCGCTCTCGCCGACAAAGATCAGCTCGAAACCATACGCGACAGACTCGCAACAGCCATCGGGCAATGTGCCGGAGCAGACTATGAAGGTCCCTTAGGCGTTGATATGATGATAGCCGACAATGCCCCCGGCCGCATCGTGCCCGTAACCGAAATAAATTTCCGTATGACGATGGGACATTTATGCCGCCGTTTTTACGACCGCTATGCCGCTCAAGGAAGCGAAGGCACCTTCTCGATACGTGCAAACCGGCCGGGCGACACATCGGGAGTTTTTGACGCACACCTGCACAACGGACGCATGGATGGCGGAACTTTCGACATGGCACAGCCCGGAAGCCATTTTTCATTTATTGTAAGCCTCGACGATTGCCGAGCCGCAAAAAATTGCTAATTTTGCAGGAGCTTTTCAACAACAGCAACAAATATATGGACGTCAAACAGTCAATGCGCGATATACTGCGGGCCGAAAGCTCGGCCATAAGCGCTATTCCGGTCACAGACGACTACGAAAAAGCAGTCGAAGCCATTGTTGAGCGTGTACACCGCCGCGGCGGCAAGCTCATAACTGCCGGGATGGGCAAAGCAGGTCAGATAGCGATGAATATCGCCACCACATTCTCATCAACAGGCACTCCGGCTGTAAACATACACCCCAGCGAAGCTCAGCACGGCGACCTGGGAGTGGTGCAGCCCAACGACATAGTGCTTCTCATATCCAACAGTGGCAAAACCCGTGAGATATTAGAACTAATTGAACTTCTTCACGGCCTTTACGCAGACATTCCGGTGATTGTGATTTCGGGCACGCCCGACAGTCCGCTGGTTCATGCGGCCGACATAGCGCTCCTTACCGGCGGCGCCCCCGAAGTGTGTCCTCTCGGCCTCACACCCACAACATCGACCACAATGATGACTGTGATTGGCGACGTTCTCGTAGTAAACGTGATGATGTCCATAGGCTTCTCTGTCGAGGATTATGCCAAACGACACCATGGCGGCTATCTCGGCCACCTCTCCCGCAGCAAAAGCAACTGATACCGCATAGATGAAAAAAATTATATGCATCGGTGAATGCTCACTCAATATTGTGCTCGACCCCATGGGCAGGCCGCTCGGCTCTATGCCCGGCGGACGCGTGACCAACGCCGCCGCTATTCTGGCCGGCATGCACGATAACAAAGTGTTCGTTGCCTCGGAGGTCTCTGCCGACCCCGTGGGCGACATTCTGGTCGATTATCTCAGCCGGCACGGCGTAGACATCTCTTCGCTCGACCGCTTCACCGAAGGCCGCACAGCTGTGAATATCTTCACGGCATCCGAATCCGGACCGGTGTCGCTCACACGATATGAGCAATATCCCGACAATTGTTTCGATATCATATGGCCGCGTATCGACGAAGGCGACATTGTGCTCTACGGCGGATTCTACACCCTCGACCACCGCATGCGTCCACGTATGAGCCGCTTTCTGGCCAATTGTGTGGAGCGCAAGGCAACCCTCATATATCTGCCGGGCTTCCTGCGGCAACAGGCTCCGCGGACAACACACGTGATGCCGGCCATTTTCGAAAATCTTGAGATAGCCGATATAGTGATTGCCGACAGCGACGAGTTGAAATATATATTCGGCTCCGACACTCCCGAGAGCTGCTACAGAGACCATATCGATTTCTACTGCCGCTCTCTTATAGCCATCAACCCCTCGAAGGGCTCGATTGACTATTATACTGGCTCCGAACATACTTCGGCCAACATTCCCGAGCAGAGCCGCCTCACCATGCTCTGGAAAGCCGGAGCTATAGCCGGTGTGGTGTCGGCCGTCATAGCCGACGACATAAGCACCGAGGCTCTCGGCTTGCCCGATGCGACTCTCCGACACGCCATACTCGACTCAGCAGTCGACTGCGCACACCGAGCCGTTGAAAACACCTCCGGCCAATGGCAGCACATTTTCTGACAGACAGCCGCCGACAATACGATTAAAGACACGTAAAAAACAGATACAACTATGTCTACAACCGCCAATGCACCCCAGTCTCTCTCATCGAAAGCACGCGACATGCGCGTGGCAGTGGTGCGCACATTGTGGAACAGCAAGATAACCGAGCCGCTTATGGCCGGAGCTCTCGAAGAATTCAAAAGCGCAGGTCTCGAGGCCGTCGACGTCGACACCTTCGAGGTGCCAGGAGCGATTGAACTCACCTTCGCTGCATCGAAACTCATCGAAACAGGCCTCTACGACGCTATTGTCGTTCTCGGCTGCGTCATACGCGGCGGCACGCCCCACTTCGACTATGTATGTCAGAGCGTCACTCAGGGAATCACTCACCTCAATGCCGAGTGCGATATTCCCGTTATATTCGGCGTACTCACCGTCGACAACGAACAGGACGCTATCGACCGCGCCGGCGGAAAAGAAGGCAACAAAGGTGCCGAAGCAGCTCGTGCAGCACTACTCATGTACGACTTCGTGGAGCAGGTCGAAGACATCTGATAATATTGTAACCAAAACCACAAAACTTTGAAGGGTATTGTTTTCATAATCTTCGGCTCACTGCTTGCGCTCATGCTGCATGCCGCCGCGGTGTCGTGCTCCCGACAGGAGACCGGCTCCGGCGCTTTGCAGAGTGCCGAACTCGCCTACGCCAACAGCCACTACGACGCAGCGCAGTCGCTTTGCGACAAACTTGTGAACGACCAAGAATTCTTTTCGTCGCTCAACACCGACGAACTTTGCCGTCTCGCTCTCCTTTTCGTACGTCTGGCAGAGAATTACGGCGACGAGAACGCAAATACAGCATTCGCATCGAAAACCCTCGACGCCGCAATAGAACGCAACGCCGATTCGACGGCGCTTTTCCTTGCCCGTGCTCCTATGGAAGACCGGGCAAGGCTATCGCTGATTTCGGCCATATCGGAAAGCCGCCGCAATCCCGTATCGGTCGACAGCCTCGAATACGACCCGTCTGACTCTATAATCATATACTGATCGACAATGAGCACCGACAATTGGCTCGACCGACTGGCAGCTCTGCGCCAAAGAATGCCCGAGAGCGAAGAGACTCCGGCCATAGAGCCCGAAGAAACACAGGCTCCTACCGCCGGACAAAGCGGACGGCTCGACATTGTTTTCGAACGCAAAGGACGCGCCGGCAAATGCGCCACAATCATTGCAGGCTTCACAATCTCCGACGATGAAATCGATGCTCTCGCATCCGAAATGAAGCACACGCTCGGCACCGGAGGCTCGGCACGCGGAGGCGAAATACTCATCCAGGGCGACCGCCGGCAGGATGTGCTCAGCTTCCTCACAAAAAAAGGTCTGAAAGCACGCATCATATGAGCGCCAAAGCTCTCAAAACAAACGATATCTGTGCTCTATTTATGAGCACGGCACGTCGCAAAGCCATCAAAAGCCTTTGCGACCACTGCGGCAGCGCCACCGGGCTGGCCGGGTCATCGGCCCCGATAGCGCTTGCGGCCATAGAATCGAAAGTGCCGGTGATTGTAATAGGCGACAGCCTCGACGACGCCGGATATCTTTACTTCGACCTCTGCCGTATTCTCGGCGAGGAAAACGTGGCTATTCTG
>RYWL01000006.1 GCA_003979155.1 Muribaculaceae bacterium | reverse complement strand
GCAGACCCTTCTTTTCATAAAGAATGGCACTGTCGAAGCCTATTATCTCTGACGGCTCCTTCATGATATATTTATCCATTTCGCAATACACGGCATCAAATGTCAGGAATGTAAATATTAAGCCTGCAATCGAGAGAAGCACCCAACCAATAGCATATATCCGAGAAATAGTATTATATACCGCTTTTTTACCGCGAATGAAATATACCGCACAACCCGATAGAGCGGTAATCCAAAACAATACATAGCCTAACCGCCAACGCAACTGCAAGCCGTTCAACACCATAAAGAGGAACAGCACCAGCATTACGGCATGAAAAGCTACCAACAATATTTTCTGCCGCTTTTTCATGGATTCTTGATTTCAAGTTTTTGCCTGCATATTGTATGCATGAATTGATTGTAGAAATACAGATAGCCGTTGTGAATACAATATGCCCGAATATGGGATTCATTTATGCTGTGGGTATTCCATGTTTTTCCGGCGTCAAGACTATAAAGGATATAGCTGTCAGTGTTCGAGCGTTTCGTCACAATACTATATATGACGCTGCCTTCGCTCCGCAGTGGCTCCATCATGCCGAAATCAAATTGTCCGGTTTTCGTCATGGTTCCAGTCGGGCAGTCAAGTAAGTACGATTCCACTTCTCCTCCGGTTTGGGTTAGTATGACACATGTATTGCCCGATGATTTGATAAGACTGACATCCCCCTTGCAACTGAAATCAGCGATATATGAATCGGCTGTGAAATCATATAGACGATAACCGCCGGGAGATTGGTAAAACGTGAAACCGAAGATGTGGTTTTGTACTACGGCAAGTCCCTTGTTCGCAGGTTGTAACGAATAGCATCCAATCGAGTCAGCTTCCTTGAGGCACCTGTCCGTCCTATAAAATATTCCGTTTGCAGCGAAACAAAGGCTGTCATTGTCCGCAAAAAGGATGGGTAGCTTTGCAAACTTATAATCAGACCACCAGTTGGAGCCTTCATGGGTTATCATTTCTATCTCGTAGGCTGAATGATGTTGAATAGCGCAATATACATCATCATTAATCCTAACTGTATTGAAGGCTTTGCCATAGCCGGGCAATTCGATAAACAGATCCCATTTGCGTCCACCGTTTTCAGTGAGATAAACTGTCGCCGTATCGGGATGATCCATGTAACGCAATGAGCTTATAGCAATGCCTTTGCCATCATCGTAGATGTATAGGTCAGACACATCCCCCTCAAGCCCCTTCGCCTTCCATTCATTTGATCGATCCGATGAGAACAATCCGAATAAGGCACATGAAAGAATGAATACCCCTACCATCATAAAGGGGAAAATCTGCCTTAGGCAATAGAGATAATCATTACCCGAAAGCGAAATTTGATTCGTCTTGCCATCTCGCCATGCTTCATATTTTGCCTTACGAAGTTTCCATATATCCACCGGGCTTTTGCCTTGGATGTCTTTTAGCGATTTATGGAAAAGCACACATCCAGCAATAGCTAACCCGATGAAAATGACAAACGGTACTACATTCTTTCCGATATTGATATTGGCGGCAGCTCCGATTGCGCCTATTATAGACAGTAATGCTGTAGAGATGACCTTGAACGCAGTTTGCTTGTATGTCTTGCTCATGATAATCCATCCTGCAAAACACAATACTCCGCTTTCAAGAATGAAACTTGGAAAGAGATAGATTTGAACTACAATCAACGGATATGGCTCATGCATTGTCATATTGAATATAACCATCAAGGTAACATCGACAAGATAGGCTCCTACAGTCGCACCCCAAACCAAAAGCCATGTGTATAAAACGCCAATATTCTTAGGCCAAAGCAACCCTATAGCCACAGCCAGAGCGTTTGACAGCAATATCAATATAATGCAGAATATACTGTTGGAATAGAACGACAGAGAGAAAGCCGACAGACATAGCACAGTGGCAATCTCATAGATCCAAAACTTCTTATCGGTCCATCTCATCGCCTACCTCCTTTCCGCCATAACTTGATAAAAAGTATTATTCCAGCAATGTAAGTCACAATAAAAAGGACTTCCAAAGCCATGAAATAGTCACTGACTTGCCATAATGGGCGATTATCCTCGCCTATAAGATCATTAGAAATATAGACATACTCGATTTTTCGGAATATAATGAAATTCAATCCCCCGATTATCGCGCCGACACTCACTCCTGATATCTTTTGCCACTTTTTCATGCCTCTATTCGTAATAATATGTGTTGCTGTAAACCTCGTATTCAATACCGTTCTTATTCAGATAATCTGCAAAGTTCTTGAATGAATCAAGATTATGGAGATAACCTTCATAAGCGTGATAGAATTTGCGACAATCGGCAATCAATGCACTGTCATCATTCAACGAAAGTCTTTCTGATAAGTATTGAAACTCATCTACAATGTGAAGCATATCCGGAATGGCTGAAACCGAAGCTCCATTCATTCCGTCGAGTATGCCTGACGGCATTTCGTGGAGGGAAAATTCCAAATATGATTTCAAAGTATAATACTTGAAATTCACCACATCAATGTTTTCAGGTTCCACATCAAGAACTATATCAGCCAACTGTAAGGAATCATACTTATAGCCTATGTAATCGCAGAAAATAGATAGCGGACTATTAGCATCGTTATATAATCTATCGTGACCACGGAAACAACTGAACAAAAACTTGATGCCATCAATTCTGTTGTTTTCAAAGTCAGCGGCTACCACAGGAATTATGATGGATTTGATGAAATAATTATTATAACACAGTTCACCATAACAATCCCGAAATTTGCATAATTCCACTAATGTCGGAATTTCTGCTGTATGAATGTTTTTAGCCCATTCCGAAAGCATAGCATGTCGCTGCCTCCTTTCTGGTTTGCTAAAGCCATCTTTGCGGAATTGAGAGCATATAGAAATGTATTCTACCAATACCTTATTCATTTCTCAGTCCTCCTTTCCACAGCATTACTCTTGTCTATCCATCTATAAATGATTGGAAGCAATATTATTTGAGGAATGAAAGACACAATAAAATTCACACACGCTGCCATAAGCCACCATGAACCGAATGTATCTGCAAGCCATACTAATAAGACAAACATCACATTATACAGAATCCATGTCGTGACTACCGTAATCAATGTGTTCGTTTTACATAGCCAGAAAGCAAGCAGACCGCTCAAAGGATATAGAAGAACATTACAAACAAAATATACAATAAGCAATAGCCACGGATGTCCGATAAATCCCGTTGCACTTTTCAAAACACAAATCATCAAGCATGGGAATATTGACAATATGATTCCGCATATCGCCAATATCCGCAAATACTTTGTATGTGTCTTATATCGGAGAGAGGTTTTCATATCTTGGCTTTTGGAATTAGGGTTATTGATTCAAGTTTGGCGACATTGGCTGAAATAGGTTTGATTGTCAGCCTTACATCGTACTGTTCAGGAATTAGCTTTGCATTTGGGTAGTTGTTGAAATTGTAACTTCTCCAAAATGGAGTTCCGTTATAACGGAAACATACCTCAGCTATTCGATTTGTTGAATATCCCTTTAGGGAAGTTATTAAGGTTGTTGAAACGATTGACTGCGCCTTTATATTCCAATAGCTAAAGACCGCAAGGAAAACTGAAAGTCCACCTATAGCAGCAGATTTCAAATACTTGCCATATTGAGCTTCCCGCGAGATTACAAAACAACCGATTGCAACAAGCCATACGGTAATCATCAAGAAATCATATATCCGGCTGGAGATAAGAAATCCTCTTGAAATCCATAACACTGCACCCATAAGCGCGATAATCGCCCAAATAGGATAATCAACTGTCCGAGCACGAACAGTCTTATATATCTCCATACCAACGGCATAGACGATGACGGCAATGAATATGTATCTCAAAACAACTTCCATAGCGATTTTTCGTGTATGTTACTTTTGTATATGAACGTAGTTATTTAGCCACTCTCTTTATGGAGTCTGATTTCTGTATAAGATCGAGCAATCCTCTCCGAGCAGAAACGTCTTTATCCGTATCAACGCATGGGTTCGGGGTGTTGATGCCTTCGATCAATTCTTCACGCACAGAGGTGTTGTGCTCATAGAAGCGTAAATCAGGGTCAGCTCCATGTCTGAGCAATTCTTCTGCGATCTCAAAATTATTAAATATAAGAGCTGTTTGTAATGGTGGAGGATCCAATTCTTCATATTGGTAATTCGGGTCGGCTCCATTATCAAGAAGAAATCTCACAAGTTTAATATCTCCGTCTTGTGAAGCTATTGAAAGAGGAGTTGAAGGGCTATTCCATTTGTTCTCACCGATATATCCCTTTACACAAGCTGTATTTATATCAGCTCCGTAATCAAGCAACAGTCTGACATATTTGATTTTCTTGTCCTCACTGACGTTTTTTTCACATACTGATGATAAAGGACAATTGATAAACGATTGATTATGATAATATGATGAGATATAATGATTGACTTGATTAGGGTCGGCGCCTTTCTTCAGCAGCACTTCTACCGATTTGAACTTATCATCGTATATGGCATATAAAAAGACCGTCTGATTGTATTTGCTTTCTTTGTAATTCAGCAATTCAGGTGAGATGTCAAGTAGTTGATTTATTTTCTCAACATCCTGCCGGTTGACATATTTAGCCAATTCCTCACATGGCGTGTCGCGGAATAATCTGTAGTCATTTGCCGATACAGATTCTTTGTCAACCGGACCATCTGTTATATACCAATATCCGGCAAAGATAAGTGCCAGATATAAGAAAAATGGGAATGTTGCAAAGGCTGTTTTTCTCGTTCTTGTGTAAATCCATACACTTGCCCAACATATTCCAAATAGAATTACCGAATATGAATTTACCACTAAGAACCACAGGAAAGCTTCTCCTTCGCTTGATGGGTGGTCAAAGAAAAAGATTGTCGAATAAAACACCAACGGCGCAGCAAGTATCGGCAACAATACTAAGATGCAGACGATTTTTAGTATTAACGGATAATGCTTTATATCCAATTTTCTTGATATATGTGATTGCATAGACTATTTCTTTTTGTGTTTGAACTTGATGGTTTTCTTGGCGTTACGCTTGGGATATTTGACCTTGATTATCACAGGGTCATCGTAGCCCTCGGCCTCGATACGGAGTGTGGCTTCTTTTAGCGGCTTGTCATTCTTGTCTTGAAGTGACAAGTCATAATCCCAATAAATGCGGCATGGATGTTTCTCGTCAAAGTATTTTGGATTAAGATATTCGTAATCCTCCTCTCCGTCCTCATCGATCCAAATTCTCGAAATGTCTAAATTATCACTATCCATCAGATTGCCATGCTCGTCTGTCACATTGAGGTCAAGATAATTTTTCTCTTCTTGTCTTGCATCCAATACTACAACTTCTCCCATAAATGCTTGGTACGGAACAAGTGTGATTTCCACATTTCTCATATCCTCGGTTACGGTGATTGTCTGCGGTTCATAACCGACATATTCCACTTTTAATGTATCTCCGACACAGGTGGCCAGACCAAAATGACCGTCCAAATTGGTTATTGAGCCTAACGCTGTGCGATTGTTCGATATCGTTGCTCCGATTAATAGTTCTTTTGATATACTTCCGTCGGGCAACGTGTCGCCACTCAGCACTATGCCTTTGACTGTAATTGTATCAGTCATTGCCGGTATGCTCCCTTTCATAAAGGTCTGACGCTCTTGCTGCGTTTGTGCCTCCGTGCTAATCGGCATGAGCATGGCGAGGGATGCCGCCGAGATTCCGGCGATGGCTATGGCCTTTCCCATGCGCTGACGCGAGCGGAGCTGCTGCTCTAAATAGCGGACTTCGGCTTCGCATTTTGGGCATGTGCCGAGGCAGTCGCCCTTGTAGCGACACTCCGACGTTACGAACTCTATACCGTTGGACTCGGCAATCTGCCGACGTATCTCCTTCAGTATCATGCAAGTCTGCTTTCCTCGTGCCATAGTCAATCTGCGGGTAATTTAAATATTATAGGAAGTGTCATCAAGACGTTAACCTTTTTGCCATTCAGTCTGCCGGGAGTGAAATCCGGGAAAAGACTGACGACACGCAAAGCCTCTTTGTCAAGTGCCGAATCCTTCCCCCTGACAATTTTAGGATCACACACATGTCCTAACGTATCCACATAAAACTGCACTACCACTCTGCCTTGAATGCCCTCTTTTAATTGTTCTTCGGGATATCTAAGGTGGCGGCCTATAAAACGCATCATTTCAGCTGGACCTCCTGGAAATTCCGGTTGTTGTTCAGCACAAGCGTATATTCCGTTCTCATCAGGCATTGTCGAACGTTCATCGGGCATCTCACCTTGTGTTACAACGACATTCGGTTCGTTGCTTATCTCTCCTTCTTTCACGCCGTTATTATTGGGAGTCAAAGATGAAACTGAATCTTCAATCATCGGCAGTTCTCCTTCCTCTTCCTGAATACTATCTAACTCTTCTGCTGTGTAAAGTAACACTCCTTGTAAAGTTTCGTCAGACTGATTTGAAGATGACGTGCCGCTGCATCCCGACATGAGAATCATGCCCGCCGAGATTCCGGCGATGGCTATGGCTTTACCCATAAGCTGACGCGAGCGAAGCTGTTGCTCCAAGTAGCGCACCTCGGCCTCGCATTTTGGGCACGTGCCGAGGCAATCGCCCTTGTAGCGACACTCCGACGTTACAAACTCGATGCCGTTCGCCTCGGCTATCTGCCGACGAATCTCTTTCAGTATCTTGCAAGTCTGTTTTCCTCGTGCCATAGTCAGTGTTTGCGGATTTGGTAGGTGAATAAATCGAATCGGGTAAAGCCAAGCTGTTCAAGCGCAGCACGGCTTGCGTCGCGGTCGGCATTGGTATTGAAATCGGGTATCAGCGGTATGCGGACGATGCAGTCGCTTTGCCGTCCGCTGTCTGCTATCAGCCGGAGATTGGCGAGAACAAGGGAGTTGTCCTGCCCGGTATAGTTGCGATAAATCTCAGGATTCATGTCCTTGATGTCGATAATCAGAGTATTTACCACAGGGAGCAAGGACGCGATATTGTCTGCCGGAACATTGAGCGATGTTTCAAGATTGATTTGCCAGGTCTCGCCGCACAGTTCGCGGAAGTGTCGGATAAAATCAGGCCGCAGACACGGCTCGCCACCACCGAATGTCACGCCGCCATTGGTAGCAAGGAAATAAAGCTCATCTATGCGGACTTCACGGTATAGTGATTCGGGTGTATATTCCTTGAACCTGCCGCCATCACCGAGCGACTGGGGATTGAGGCAATAACGGCAATGGAGCGGGCATCCGTGAAAAGCCACAAGCGTCGTCACTCCGTCGCCGTCGGTTGCCAGACGGTGACGCGCCACGCCTATCACTTTTGCTCTCGGAGGTTCCATTGCCTTCTGTTTATGTCATTGTCCTTGAATGATTGATGGTTTACTGTCGGCTGTACATTAATGGCCTTATGCAAAGTTCGCTATAATTTACGACATTAAAGCGAACATATGTTCCTTTCTGTAAAAATATCGCTGATAAATGCGTCGGAAAACACTATTTTCTGATGCGACGGAGATGCTGTGGCGTAATCTGTAGGAATGATGCAAGTTCCTTGACCAGTATCTGCCCGATGATTTCAGGATATGACGCGGCAAATTTCCGGTAACGTTCCGCCGGAGTCAGCTTGTAGAGATTCAGATGGCGTTCAAACAATGTCCTTGAAAATGCCTTCTCCATTTTCAAAGTGAAATGTCTGTCCTGCTCGGATATTTTTGAGAATGCATAGCCGAACGGCAACTGCAACACTTCCATCCGGCATGATGCGATGATGGCCAGACGGGACGGATTACGGTACATTCTGTCAGAAAAACCTGAGGCGATATCACCGGGAAGCGAGAATCCGACCACGCCCTCGGAACCGTCGCTGCGGTGTGTCACATACCTGCAATATCCCGAAATCACCACTGATATGTATTTCTCCATATCCCCTTCGTGCAGCAGATATTCCCCACGCTCATACAACACAGGCTTGCCCTCCGTCCTGATAAGCTCTATGAGCGGACGGAGGTCGACCAGATCCTTGTATGAGTTGAACGTGTCAGCCAACAGTGGTTGAATTATGCCGACAACAATCCGTTGCCGATAGCAAAGTTAGTCAATTATCCTGATAAATACTACAATACGCCTCAGGAATTTAATGCGATTATAACCATGATTTGATTCGGAAACTTAATAATATCAGAAAGTTTTTTTGCTCCGTTCTCATATTATTTCCGACTTTGGAGGGAAAATCGAGGAGGCTGTGTCGTAATTAATGTTTGACACAGCCTCGAGCCTCAACTTAAAAAAAGTAGTAGATAAATGGATTCTATACAATTTATACATAAATCTTCAGGCTGCAGAGTTGAAAATCCTGCCGGCGGCACTTTCATTGAACTTAAAAACGGAAGAGCCAAGAAGGTTCTCATTCCTTAAAGCAGCGTTCTGCACAACATGACAGCACCCCGAAAAATTTTTCGGGGTGCTGTTTAGATTTTATATGGTTCAGTCCGTAGAGATATCGGCCGGACGAGGAAACCATGAATCGAGACGGGCTTCGACCGTAGCCTCGATTTCGGGCGTTATATGCTTCGACATGCGATTTACGAGAGTCGAGAGTGCCACTACTTCATCAAGCCAGCCGATAAAAGGGAGGCGGCGGGCACTGAGAATATCAATAGGAAGCACGAGATATGCGAGCGATGTGAAAATAGCGGCTTTGTCGCTTCGAGGAGTTTCGGGGCTCTGCAACACATACCACATTACGAGCACCGGCCGCGATGTTGCACGTCCGGCCATACGGCACCAACGTCCGAGAGCATCTTTCATTAGGAGGAGTTTGTCTGTATTCACTGTTCATTCTATTTAAGGGTTCATTAAAAGAGAATGAACAAATATCTGTTTTCTATCAGTCGCGGAAGCGTTTTGTGATATCGCCATAAGCATCAATGCGACGGTCGCGCAAGAAAGGCCACCAACGGCGCACATTCTCGCATCGCTCCATGTCGATATCTACAATGGTCTCAACTTCTTCGCTGTCCGATGCCCTGAAAAGGAATTCGCCTTGCGGACCGGCAACGAAACTCGAGCCCCAGAATGTGATGCCGCCTGTGACTCCCGACGGGTCGGGTTCGTAGCCTACACGGTTCACCGACACTACGGGAAGGCCGTTGGCAATGGCATGGCCGCGTTGCACGGTTGTCCAGGCTTCGCGCTGACGCTGTTGTTCGGCGTCGGTATCGCTACTCTCCCACCCTATTGCCGTTGGATAAATGAGTATTTGCGCTCCGGCAAGAGCCATAAGTCGTGCGGCTTCAGGATACCATTGGTCCCAGCATACGAGCACTCCGAGACGGCCCACCGACGTATTTATGGGGGTGAATCCGAGGTCTCCGGGAGTGAAATAGAATTTTTCATAATATGCCGGGTCGTCGGGAATATGCATCTTGCGGTATTTTCCGGCAATCGAACCGTCGGCTTCAAACACTACTGCCGTATTGTGATACAGCCCCGGAGCACGTTTTTCATAAAGCGAGGTAACGAGCACTACTCCGCTCTCCCGTGCGATGGCTGAGTAAAAGTCGGTGACATCTCCAGGCACAGGAACTGCCAGACCGCAGAGATCTACGTTCTCTGTCTGGCAGAAGTATAACGAATCGTGAAGTTCCTGACACACCACAAGTCGTGCGCCTTCGGCGGCCAGTCGCCGAATTTTGTCGGCCAGCCGCCGACGGTTGTCCTCAATATCGGATGTATTGTGTTGCTGTATTATACCTGTTTTCATATGTTTAAAGAACCTTTGGGCAACTGCATTGTAGCACAGTGCAGCGAACCGTGCTGTCGGATGAGAGCGCTGCAATCGATGGGAATAACGTCGTAATCGGGCATAGCGGCTTTTATGGCCATTTGCGCCGTCATGTCGGACATCGGCTGTCCGTATACCGGAAGAAGAACTGCGCCGTTGAGGATGAGGAAATTGGCATATGTAGCCGGAAGACGATGCCCGTCCTCGGGATCATAAACAGGTTCGGGCATCGGCAGTTCAATCAGATGATAAGGCATGCCGGCAGCAGTGCGTAGCAGACGCAGTTCTTCGTGCATTGCCTGCAGAGGCTCATAATGCATCTCGTCGTCAGGGTCGCTGCATCCGGTATAGAAAATAATATCGCCCGGAGGTGCAAGACGCACAAGAGTGTCGATATGGCCGTCGGTATCGTCACCCTCAAGAGCACCGTGATGCAACATGTGTACGGTGTCGACACCGAGTGTTTCCTTGAGGTAAGCGACTATCTCGTCTTCCGAATCGGCACCATTGCGATTTGGCGACAGAAGACAGTCGGCTGTAGTGAGGAGTGTGCCGGCTCCGTCGCTCTCAATGGAGCCGCCTTCGAGCACGAAGCTGAGACGGTTTCGACGCACGCCCGCAAGCACAGCGCATTCACAGAGCTGCGATGTCACAAGATTATCTTTGTCGGAGGCGAATTTCAACCCCCAGCCATTGAATTTAAAGTCGTTGAAATTCAGTATTCCTTCGGAGTCGACAGTGGTTATCGGCCCGTAGTCACGAGTCCACGTATCATTTGTCTCAACCGGAAACCAGATGACTTCTTTTTGTTCGTCTTCAGTAAGAGAAGTCAGTTCGGGTCTCTCCGGGGCCGCAATCACAACTTTCGCCTTTTTTACTATGGCTTTAATTATCTCTGTATAACAAGCACGCACATCGGGCAGCATATATGCCCAGTCTGTGTCGTCGTGCGGCCATGCAATCAGCACGGCATCGGAAGGCTCCCATTCTGCGGGGAAACGTACGGTAGTATTTTTCATTCCATATTATCGTAATCGTTGAGAGATTCCCATATTTCATTACGGTCGTCGCAGTACTGCTCGGCATAGTCGAGAAAACCTCTTTTTTCCGACGAGCCCTGCTCGCGACAGTACTCGCGATACGCTTTACGAAGTTCTGGGTTGTCTATCAGCGATTGCTTGAATTCCGATTCTGCTATGTCAAGGCTCGGAGCCTCTTCAATAATCGAATTAAACAATTCCGTGATATCTTCCATGGTTAACTGTTGGTTTTCTTTTTGAGCTTCAAAAGTAGCAAATAATATTCATGTAGATAAACCGTTGCAGTTAAACATTATTAAAAGATACACAAACATATTAAAAGACGGGCCACAAGCTATATTGGCGCTGTAACAGCAAGTATTTTACGCTGATTAGCATCGGTGAACCCATATAATCTGAGTGGGCCGCCGTCGCGCACACCGAGCTTGGTACGCAAGGCATCGGCACTCATGCCGAAATTGCGCACAGCCACATTAATCACCGGATATTCGGAGGAAAAACGCTTGATGATGCGCGATGCATAGGGCAAAACCTTAACTACGCGCCACACCGTGCCGGGAAAATTGTCCGGAATCTTATCTGTGACAAATATACGAGTATTGGCATGAAACATCGAAAGACCGTAGCTTGCGGCCAGAATGCGGAAAGCTCCGGTCTTCATAAGCATGGGATTTGGTTCGCAGATATACGTACCCTCGACAAGTTCGGGCATAACCGGCGGAGCCTCACTATCGCGCTCCTGCTGTTGCGTGAACGAAAATATCGACTTAGTTCCGTCGGGATAAAGCGTCACAGCCTCTATCAGCGTAGGCGTTTCTTGCGCATCTGCAGAAGCATTGCCGACTTTAAAGTTGACTACAATAAGCAACTCCTTGCACTCAGTAGGTGTTCCTACAGCCATTATAGCAACGGGACGCGGCGATATTTCGGCTATTGTATGTGATATGTCGAGCATCGGCGAGGCCTTGATTATAAGTCGCCGGCAAAAAGCGCTCATACGCGGCAACATCTTCACAACATCGGGCTCGCAATCCGACAAAGCAAAAACTCGGCCCCCGTCGGCAGCCCGGCGTGCAGGGTCGATGAACGCCGTGGCAAACGGCACAGCGGAGTCGCTGCCGGAATTGTTCTTTACCACACTGTCGATAAATGCGTTACAATCGTTGCATACAACTTTTACGTTCGAAGCGCCCATTCCGGCGCTGTTGTATTCAAGAGCCTCCGCACGCGATGTATCACGCTCCACAGCCACGATAGACGACACCTTGTCGGCAACATGCAGCACATCGATGCCGAGCCCTGCGGTGAGGTCGGCCATTGGCATATCCCGTTCGGCAAGGGTGGCGTGAAAGGTAGCGACAATATCGGCCGTAGCCTGCTCGCCCGACATCACCGAAGGAAAGTAAAAGTCGGGAAACATCGCAAGTGTGCCTGCGAGTTTTTTGCCGAATTTACGTCGGCATTCAATCTGTGTGATTGCAGCGTCGTAATCAAAACCGTCAGCGCTTCGCGAATATTTCAGCCTGAGCGTCGACGGATTATCGGCTATATGCTCTCTCACCCATTCGAAAAAATCTTTGGAAAATGTCATCTGAGCCTTTTGTTTGATTTAACGGCACGCCGGCGCTCTATATGGGCCGAGTCCGGCAAAGAGCAAAGGCGCGTCCATTCGATGAGAACGCGCCTTTGTAATCTATTGTTTCAGACTTTTTGAAAAAAGGCTGTTATTATTTGCCTTCGATAGCAGCAACACCGGGAAGCACTTTGCCTTCGATAGCCTCAAGAAGTGCGCCGCCACCGGTAGATACATACGACACAGCGTCGGCATAGCCGAACTTGTTGACGCAGGCTACAGAATCACCGCCGCCTACAAGCGAGAAAGCGCCCTGGTTGGTAGCTTCAACAATTGCTTCGCAAATTACTTTCGAACCGGTAGCGAAGTTGTCCATTTCGAATACGCCGGCGGGGCCATTCCAAAGAATGGTCTTGGCAGGAAGAATTGCACCTACAAAGTTTGCGATTGCTGCGGGGCCGATGTCAACACCTTCCCAGCCGTCGGGAATGTTCTTCACGCAGCAAATCTGAGTATTGGCGTCGTTGGAGAAATCGTCGGATGCAACGCAGTCGGTAGCGAGAACGAGGTTCACGCCCTTATCTTTAGCTTTCTGAATGATGTCGAGTGCGAGGTCGAGCTTGTCGTTTTCGCAAATAGAGTTACCTACATTGCCACCGGCGGCCTTTGCGAATGTATATGTCATACCGCCGCAGAGAATGAGGTTGTCGACTTTGTCGAAAAGGTTTTCGATAATACCGATTTTGGTAGATACTTTAGAACCTCCCATGATAGCAGTAAACGGACGCTTGATGTCTTTGAGGATGCTGTCGACAGCCTTTACTTCTTTTTCCATGAGGTAGCCAAGCATCTTGTGGTCGGCATCAAAATAATCGGCGATTACAGCTGTGGATGCATGACGACGGTGAGCGGTGCCGAAAGCATCGTTCACATAAACGTCGGCATAAGAAGCAAGCTTCTTGGCAAACTCCTTCTGACGCTCTTTCATTTCTTTCTTGGCGGCATCGTAAGCGGGATCTTCTTTATCAATACCAACGGGCTTGCCTTCTTCTTCGGGATAGAAGCGAAGATTCTCGAGGAGCAGAACTTCACCGGGCTTGAGGGCTGCAGCCATTTCATCGGCCTTGGCACAGTCGGGCGCAAACTCTACGGGAGCGCCGACAGCCTTCGACACGGCTTCTTTAATCTGCGAGAGAGACATTTTGGGGTTCACTTTGCCTTTGGGCTTACCCATGTGGCTCATAACGATAAGAGCACCACCGTCGGCGAGGATTTTTTTGAGAGTAGGGAGGGCGCCGCGGATGCGGGTATCGTCGGTTATGTTGCCGTTTTCGTCCAGAGGCACATTGAAGTCAACGCGAACGATGGCTTTGTGACCATTGAAATTGAAATTGTCGATTGTCATGACGTAGTTGTTTGAATATTTTGATTTTAAATTCGTTTCAGCGGTTCTTACACCGCAAATTTACGAAATATTTTTCAAAAAGAGCATGCAAAGCCTTAGCAAAGATTATTCTTTTTCCGATTCTGCTCCGGCAGCGTTGTCTGTAGCCTGATCTTCGGCGGGCTCTTCATCTTTGAATTCGGTAAAACCGGCAGCTACAAGCAAGTTATACCAGCTGAAAAGCTTGCGGATATCTGTTGTATATACGCGTTCCTGGTCGAAGTCGGGGATAATTTCTGCAAAATATTCGCGGACGGCATCGTCTCCGGCAAACGATTTCATGTCGATTGCCTTGCCTTCGGCACGTGCGTAGACCTTGTCGAGAATCTCGGGAAGGGGTTCGTCGCCGTGCTCTGTGTACATGGTGATGTCGGCCAGAGATATCACTTTTTCGTGGGGATAAGTGGGCGTACGGCGCTTTGTCGATATGTTTTCAACAATCAGCGCGTTGCGGCCGCGGCTGAGGAGCTTGAAGAGACCGGGCTTACCGGTGATTGACAGTATTCCTTTTATCATTTTCTACGATTTATGATAACTTTAGAAGTTATAGTCTTTTAAAGATTGTTTTTATTCTATCGGTTTGCCGTTGAGATAGGCGTGCACGGCACCGACAAAGAGGGCGCCGCCAACAATATTGCCGAGAGTGGCCGGAATCAGATTGCTCACAAACATCTGCTCTACGCTAATATCGGCACCCTGCATCATGGCAAGGGGGATGAAAAACATATTGGCGATGCAGTGCTCGTATCCCAGGGCGACAAAGGCCATTACGGGAATTTCGCACGCCAGCAACTTCTCACCGAGTCGACGTCCGCTCAGGGCAAGCCACACGGCCAGACACACGCACCAATTGGCGCCTATGCCCTTGAGAAATATGACTCCGAATGTTGAGGAGGTCTTGCCGGCTGCTATTTTCGCCACAGCAGAGGCATATGGTTCAGAAGCCGTAAGACCGGTAAGATATACAAGAAAATAAGCTACAGCGAGACAGCCGGCAAAATTAGCTAGCCACACTATAGTCCAGTTTTTGAGAACGGCAAGCAGCCCGATTCTACGGCTCATAGCCGGCGGCACGAGAAGAGCGTTGTTGCCGGTGAAGAGGTCGGCTCCGAGAATTACCACGAGCATGAGGCCTATGGGAAACACCAGACCGCTCATCAGGCGCTGGAGTCCGGGATTAGAGGCCGAGAACTCGGGAAAACCAAATCCGATTATAATTGAAAGCACACCACCCAGAGCTATATATGCTCCGGCAAGAAAAGCGGCCACAAGCAGACGCGGAAATGTGCGTGCCGTGGCTTTGGAAACGCCTGCCGCTGTGGCAAGGCGTAAAGTGTCGACAGGTGAGTTGACAGACATATCTGCTTAGCGGTTGTTTCTCATACGATTGTGATGACGCACGAGTTTCTGCGTAAAAATTTTTTCAGCGCCGCGAAGCCCCATGAGCTGTCGGGGAGTAAGAATCGATTTGAATTTTTCGTAATACTCCATTTCAAGATTGCCTTCGCGCTGTTTCTGAGAGTATACCATCGACGCCGCTGCCTCAATCTCTGTGTCGGTGGCTGTCTGGTCTACGGCTACTCGCTTTTCGAGCTCGCGTGTTTCGGTGTTGATTTCCTGCAGACGGTTATCGAGTTCGTCATAAATAGGAAAAAACTCACGCTGCTGCTCTTTTGTAAGCTCGAGCGATTTAACAAGTACTTCGTGCTTATAATTTCGGATTTCCGACAAAAAACGGTCGCGATCGATATCTTTGGGGCCGGGAGCCTGCGCAAATACACTGAGCGATGCCATCGAAATCAGAACGGCAGCTAAAACACGCAAGGGACAAGAAAAAATCATTGTAATACTTATTGGGGTAATATGTATTCTGCAGAGACTGTTTCGGTCTGACCGGCAGGTGTGTCTTCACTGAAGAAAGCATCCCAGGCCGAGTCGGAGTCAAGAGAACCGTCTTCCATCATTTCATCGAGCAAATCCCATGAGTTGACGTCGTCAAAGATATAGTCACGCATGAATTCGTCGTTTGAGAGTGCATTTGCCATTACGGCATTATCCTGCATAGGCTGCAGACCGCCCGAGTTGCTGAGCCCGGTAAAAATCTGAAGCATGCACCACACACCGGCAAACATCGCTGCCATATATACATAGGGGCGCACTTTCTGCCATAGTGTATGCGGACGCTGGGCTTCTGCCACAGCTTCGGGGGATTCTAATTCGGGACGTGCCGGGAGAGCGGCCTCCATACGTTCGCAAAAACTCTCGAAGTAGCCGTCGGGCACTTTCAAACCGGCCGACGGTTTCGCGAAACCTTTTTCGCGAACCTCTTCCAGAATATTTCCGATATGCTTTACCATATGAGTAATTGTCTTTTTGCTTACTTAGACTCCGTTTTTGGCTTTCGGTTTAATCGCAATTGCCGATGTATTGCTCTATTTTTTTTGTAGCGAGGTGGAACGATGCTTTCAGCGCCCCAACAGAAGTGCCGAGAATCTCCGACATCTGCTCGTATTTCATATCATCGAAGTATTTCATATTGAACACAATACGTTGTTTTTCGGGCAGTGAGGCAATGGCACGCATAAGCTTTTGCTGTAGAGCCGCACCGTCGACACTGTCGTCGGCATAAAGCGCGCGTACATACGAAGGAGTCTCATCACTGTCGAGCGACACTGCGTCGCGCCGCTTCTCTCTCTCGAGAAAACTGAGGCTCTCGTTCACGGCAATTTTGTAGAGCCATGTCGAGAGTTTGGCTTCTCCCCTGAAGTTTTCGAGGGAGCCCCACGCTTTAAGAAATGTGTTCTGCAGAATATCATTGGCATCATCGTGGCTGCCTACCATACGCCGGATCTGCCAGTAAAGAGGCTCGGAGTAGAGGCGCACAACCTTAGAGAATGCACTGCGCACAGTTACTGGGTCGCGCAACTGTGCTGTAAGGTCTTCGTTCTCTTCAGGCTTAATAGATACCATTGTCCATATCGGGAGATTAACTTTTCAAAGGTACGAATTTTTTTGTTATCATCTTTTGATTTTACATTTTTTAATTAAACATCAAAGCATCTGAGAGGACTACAGATTCGGAATCTGTAGTAAAAACGGGCTATGAAAGCTATCGGCAACACAAGTCTGTCATTTCCCTCTGTTTTCACAATGAAAAACTACGCGTATCCGCTGATTTTTTAAATTATTTCACAACACCCGTAATTATGCAGTCATATGTAAAATAAATTATTTATTCTATAAAAATTTGCCAATAATTTGGTATTGTCAAAAAAATATCATTACTTTGTCTCCACAATCCAAAATTAGAAGATTCGACACTTTTATGCACAATTTGTCTATAAAACGTCGCTATCGGATATAATTTATACCTGATAGCGGATGAGCCCCGGCACATGTCGGGGCTCATTGTTGTATATATAGTCATTTGTCGAGTTTCACAATATCCATGCCGCAGCGGCTACAATCGCAGTCTATGCGATATATGCCCGAAGGGTTCCGCAAAAACAGAAGACGCGGCAGACGCGCAACCTGCCCTTTTTCTTTAAGACAAGCACCGAGCTCGCGCCTGATGCAGTAGCGTGTCTGCATAACACGAATCTCGCCCGACGGACGCGATAACTCGATGGCCGGCTGCGCAATCGTCGCTCCATGCGACACATAAAACTGCCGCGCTGAGGCATTGGCCACATTGTCGTGATACGTAAGCTCGGGCAACACAGTGAATGAGTTGTCGCCAAGGCTGCTTTTACGCCGGCGGTCATAGACATAAGTAGCCTCGGCTACGGCATCGAGAGCTTCAATGGACTTTCGACGCGATTCTGCAAGAACAGATACGGGTATAAATCTGTCGCCGAGGAAATCGTCGAGAGCCGAAAAGCGGTAAATAGTACCGCCGAGCTTGCCCATAGTCTTGCAACGGGTCTCTGTCTGAGGTTTCGACGCTTTCGCATAATCGCATTGCGACACCGTCTCGGCAAAGAGCCCTCGCGAATCGGAGACAGACACTGCGAAACGAGTGCCGTCGATATCACGCAAAGTAAATCTCACATCAATAAATCTCTCACAGCCGGCATCGGGACGGTCGAGAAGGTCGAAAAACGATTTGTCGTTATTCCTGTAAAGTGTCATACCCGGCTTAAGTCCGTCAACCGGCGAGGCCGGATAGAGCCGGCCGTCGGCGACACTGTTGAGCCGGAAGCCCACAAAGCGGCCCGTGGTGTCGAAAAAACCGAGACCGTCGCCGTTTGACAAAGGCATTGACAGTGATGCCGTAAAGCATCGCCTGCGTGTATCGAATGGCTGCTTCACCTTTCCCACGGGCATGCCGGCCCATTTCGGCGTGTCGAGCGAAGCCATTTTCTCGCCGGCCGACGGTCTGCCGTCGACAAAATAACGGGTATAACCGCGGTTGAATGTACGGTCGAGGTCGGGTGTGAACGGACATACACTTTCTCCGCACGACGAACGCATGAACTGCTCGTGGTTTCGCGCAATAAACTCATTCAGCGCACGAGAGTACGAGGCTGTGACATTAGCCACATAACGGGCGTCTTTGAGACGGCCCTCTATCTTGAACGACGTGGCACCAGCTTCAATCAATGCCGGCAAATCGGCACAGCGGTTGAGGTCACGGAGCGAAAGATAATGCTTTTCGGGAGCGACAGCATTGCCGTCGACATCAACAAGCTCATATGGAAGACGGCACATCTGCGGACACATGCCACGGTTAGCACTGCGATCTGTGGCCACACATCCGGCCTGGCAGTCGCCGCTATAGCTTACGCAAAGGGCGCCATGCACAAAAACTTCAACCGGAACACCGGCCGCCTCTTCACAGGCCCTCACCTGCTCTACCGAAAATTCACGAGGCAGAACTATCTGCGAGAAACCGGCATCGGCCATGAGTTTTGCCTTTTCGGGAGTGCGGATATCGCACTGCGTGCTCGCATGAAGCGCTATTGGCGGCAATTCCATGGTCATATAGGCCATATCCTGCACAATGAGTGCATCGACCCCTGCACGGTAAAGCTGCCATACGAGGTCTCGGGCTTCGTCGAGCTCAGCATCAAAAAGAATGGTATTCAGTGTCACATAAACCTTTGCCCTGAACCGATGAGCAAAGGCAGCCAGCGCAGCTATATCGCCCACACTGTTGCCGGCAGCGGCACGCGCACCGAAGGCCGAAGCTCCGATATACACGGCATCAGCTCCGGCAAGAATCGCCGTGCGCCCTATTTCTGCATTTCGGGCAGGGGCAAGAAGTTCAAGCCGTCGCATATATTCTGTCGAGAATAACAAAGGCCTCGTCGCGCGATGTCGCGATACGGTCGGGATAATGGGCGTCGCTGTTTACCAGAATATCCACTCCTGCACCGACAAGCTGCGGAAGGTAGCGCTCGCCCGGAAAAAAGCGTCCGTGCTCTGCCCGTGCTTTAGTGTTCAGTTCTATAGTTATATGACTTTCGATTATCATGTCGATATACTGCCCGACAAGCGAGCGGTAATGACTGCCCTCCTCTATGCCCGGAGCATAAAGCGATGCATTCTGTCCTATTTTATCGAAATGGCCGAGAATATCAAATCCGCCGGCTCGCAGCATATTCATCGACTGGTGATAGAAAGTATCCACAACATAGTCGATGTCGCCCTTGAACTTCTGCTCCATATTTATGCAGAACCGCTCAAAGCGACCGTCAATGTCTATATATTCACCATCCTGCGTGGGTATGAAGTGAACAGAACCTATGCGGTAATCGAGTGGAAGCGACCTGAAATAGCTGTTGGCCGGACCCCACACATTATTTATATAGTCTATTTCCATCGAGGCATAGAATCTGCACGACGAAAGCGACTCAATAGAACAGATTCTACGTACTTCTGCAAGATATTCGTCGACCGCCGATGCTTCCATGTTGCAGGGCGACGGGATGTTCAGCGGGCTGTGAGGCGAGAAGCCGTAGTGCTCCATTCCGCAGGCAACGGCAGCTCTCGCCATGGTCTCCATGTCGGCACGGCCGTCACAAAACTGTGTATGACTGTGAAAATTATAATTACGTGTTGTTCCTATTATTTCTTTAAAGTCCATAATCAATAAGAGACTTCGTGAATAAGACGGCCGCTGCGACGAAGCACCTCATACCGTGCGAAAAGCAACAGGCAGATGCCATCGGCGGCAGCGCCGGCATAAAGGGCCGTCGGCTCCGGCAGACCAAAGCCTTCGGGCGAAGGCGCCACAAGTATATATGAAACGACAACCATTGTCATAAATAAAGCCGGAATGAGCGTCACAATATAAAGGCGGCGATGACGTGCGAGGTATACCGTAGCAGCCCAGAGCGTGAAAGCGGCAAGCAACTGGTTTGTCCACGCAAAATAGCGCCAGAGAATATTGAAATCAATACACATAAGACCGAAGGCAATGGCAAAAAGCGGCAGCGACACCATTAGGCGGCGCATGAGTTTCGACTGGTCGATATGTAGAACGTCTGCCGCAATAAGGCGTGCCGAGCGCAGTGCAGTGTCGCCCGTCGTGATCGGAGCCGCCACAACACCGAGTATGGCAAGTACTCCGCCAAATGTTCCAAGCCAACCTACAGAGATATCGGCGACAAGGTCGCCGGCTCCATTGTGTGCGGCCATATACTCCGACAACTCTCCATATCCTCCGGTGAAAGCGATTGCGGCGGCGGCCCATATCAGAGCCACAAGACCTTCGGCTATCATTGCTCCGTAGAATACAGGACGCGCGAGTTTTTCGTTTTTAAGACATCGTGCCATCATAGGCGACTGTGTGGCATGGAAACCCGACACTGCTCCACAGGCTATGCTCACGAACATCATAGGAAATATAGGATGCGTATCAGCAGCCGAATGACGGCTGTAAAGCCCATAGGAGAAACCATCGGGAATCGCTACGTCGCCAAAAAGCATTACACCGAGCAGGCCCACGGCCATAAAGAGCAGCACAAAACCGAATATCGGATAAAAGCGGCCTATCAGTTTGTCAATGGGCAGCAAGGTCGCCAGTATATAATACAGAAATATTACAACTATCCAGAAATTAGTCGAAAGCAGGGCTGGAGTCATATTATCGAGCAGACCGGCCGGCGTAAGCACAAAAACTGCACCGACAAGCACAAGAAGTACAATCGATATAAATCTCATTGCCTGCTTTACCACTGGCCCTAACTCACGTCCTACGAGTTCGGGCAACGAATCGCCGCCACTGCGAAGCGACATCATCGCAGAAATGAAATCGTGCACGGCTCCTCCGAAGATTGAGCCGAACACAATCCATATGAACGCCATCGGCCCGAACATCACGCCCATTATAGCGCCAAAAATAGGACCGAGACCCGCTATATTGAGAAATTGTATGAGAAACACTTTCCATGTAGGCAGCTCCACATAGTCCACACCGTCGGTGCGGCTCCTTGCCGGAGTGAGACGTTTCGGGTCTATGCCGAATACTTTTTCAACAAGCAGGCCGTAAATGCAGTAGCCGCCTACAAGAAGTGCGAGGGAGATAAGGAGAATGGTCATTCGTTAATTTCGGGTGTCGTATTGCCGGGAGTACCGAGGCTCTGACGCATATTTGTATCGGCCTCTATATTTTTCATTTTGTAATAATCCATTATGCCGAGGTTGCCGTTGAGGAACGCCTGGGCCATAGCCTCGGGGAGACGGCATTCGGCCTCGATTACCTTTGCACGGGCTTCCTGAGCAAGAGCCTTCATCTCCTGCTCGCGAGCTATAGCCATGGCGCGACGCTCCTCTGCTTTTGCCTGGGCTATGTTCTTGTCGGCCTGGGCCTGGTCTATCTGGAGTGCTGCACCAATGTTACGGCCTATGTCGATGTCGGCAATATCAATCGACAAAATCTCGAACGCCGTGCCTGAGTCGAGACCTTTACGGAGCACGAGCTTCGAAATTGAATCGGGATTTTCGAGTACGGATTTATGTGATTCGGCCGAACCAATCGACGATACTATGCCCTCGCCTACTCGCGCAAGAACGGTGTCTTCGCCGGCACCGCCTACAAGCTGACGGATATTGGCGCGCACAGTAACACGAGCTTTCGCTATGAGCTGAATGCCGTCTTTTGCTACCGCTGTGACAGGAGGCGTATCAATCACTTTAGGATTCACGCTCATCTGCACAGCCTGAAACACATCGCGGCCGGCAAGGTCAATGGCAGTGGCCATTTTAAACCCGAGGTCAATATTTGCCTTATTGGCCGACACAAGAGCATGTACTACACGCTCCACATTACCGCCGGCAAGATAGTGGGCTTCGAGGTCGTCGCGTGTCACGTCTTTCAGACCGGCCTTGTGGGCTTCGATGAGAGCGCGTACGATTACCGACGCCGGCACATTACGGATACGCATCAGAACAAGCTGAACGAGAGATATGCGCACACCGCTCACCCTGGCCGATATCCAGAGGAAGAAGGGACAGTAGTAAAAGAATACAATCAGAAATACTACTACAAGCGCACATAGCAAAATAAAAGTTAATTCCATAGTTCGATATAGGATTGGTAAGAAATCATTTACTGTTTTTCAAGCCGCACGGCATTGTTGCGCTGCGACATGGCTCGTCGCCGCAACTGGGCAGTCTGCTTCTCGGAGTCGAGAATCGCGCGGCTCACCGTACGGTCGCCATTGCGGTAACGTTCGCGCAACGCTTCCTCGTCTTTGAGCTGCTTGCGGAGCGACGCATCGGTGGCGAGTGCCTCAAGCATCGCCGAGCGCGCACGATCGTTTTTAAAATCGTTGAGTGAATAATAAATTTTACCATTGCCCATATCAAGGGCAAAAGCAGGCGACGAAGCCGATTGCGTCACACCGGCATCATTACGCCCTGGCAGATGCGTGCGAAGCATTTCCGCATAGTCGACACCCTCTTTCTGTGTCAGCGCGATTGAACTGAGACGGGCAATGTCGGCGAGATTCGGATTGTCGGGCTCTACATTGACGCGCATCTGTGAGGGGATGAACACATACACCGTCACCTTACCGGGTATCTGGTTGCGGTCGGTAGCCCACCAGCCGAGCCCCGAAGCTTCGTCAATAGCCATCATAAAATCGTTGAACGGCGAATTGTAGGGCATCCCCACATTCTGAGGCTGGAAATATTCTTTTCCTTCGCCGTCTCCGTCGGAGCGCCGGGTCATGAAAATATCATAACCGCCAAGCGAATTCTCACCGTTATTGGCAAAATACAAAGTAACGCCGTCGGGCATCAGGAAGGGAAACTGTGCAGAGCCACCTTCGCGCAGGGCGTCGTCGAGTATTGTCGAATGGTCGATTGACCCGTCGTCGAGAATATCCGCGCCATAGAGATTGAAACAACCCGATGTATCGGCCGCGGCCCACAGCAACTCGCTGCGGTTTTCGGGCATATAAGCCACCGAAAGCTCATTGGCATCGCCGCCGGCACCAAGACGGCTCACCGCGTCGGGCGGCAGAAGCGAGCCTGCAGCAGACGAAAGGCGGTAGACCTCAAAAAACGTGGCACTGTCTACATTTATCGAGTCTATCACCTCTATACACTCTACTCTGTCGAGCATATTGCCGAGCTGAATAGCACGACGGCTGATAAACTCAAATTCTTCAGATTTAGGCTTCTTGCTTTTGGTAAGGGCTGCGGCCCATGCATCTATATGCTTTGATGCATCCGACGCATCGTAACGGTCGAGTGCCATTATGGCGAGAATTCTCGCCGCATCGGCAACACCACGACCTTCAGCTGTTTCGAGAGGTTTCACAGCCTCGTCGAGCTGCCCCAAAGCATATAGCGAGGCTCCGAGAAAGTAATTGGCATTGCCGTCTCGGGGGCTGCGTTTAACCACCGGACGCATTTTTTCGACCACTGCCTCATAATCGCCATCGTTATAGAGCTGGCGAGCCTGGTCTATCGGGCCGGCCGACGCAACACTCGCGGCGGAGACCATAAGTGATATAGCTATATTTCGACAAATATTCATTTCGGTATACTTACGTATTGGCTACAAAGGTAACAAAAGTTATGATATTTAGCAACGCCCACACGCACGATAAAAAGCAAAAGTATATAAATTAAGATGTTTTTAGCAAGGTTTAATAAACACATGAACCCAAACCGGTTTATTATCGCAAAAAAATTTGTATCTTTGCAGCCAATAACAACACCTATGGCAAACAGAACCCAATACGTAGTGAGCATCGGCAAAGAGGCTATCGCCGCTCTGCCTGTTAAGACGTATCCTGCAGGAATCAGAGTAATCGACACTCAGGAGCAGGCAAGGGAGGCCATTTCAGACCTTTCGCAAGAAAAAATCGTCGGCTTCGACACCGAGACCAGGCCTTCGTTTCGCAAAGGCCACCTGCACAAAGTGGCCCTG
This sequence comes from Muribaculaceae bacterium, assembly GCA_003979155.1. Classification (GTDB taxonomy): domain Bacteria; phylum Bacteroidota; class Bacteroidia; order Bacteroidales; family Muribaculaceae; genus CAG-873. The sequence goes on along the minus strand of RYWL01000006.1, from coordinate 20,502 downwards.
ATGCAGATTTCAACTGCCGAATGCTGCTATCTATTCCGACTGAACAAGATTGGCATCGACACTGTGAAGCCATTTCTTGAAAACCCCGAAGTATTGAAAATCGGGCTTTCGGTTCACGACGACTTCAACGCACTGCGCCGAAGCGGCAACTTGCAGCCCGACGGATTTATCGACCTGCAGCAAGTGGTGAAAAAATTTGATATTTCCGATATCTCACTTCAAAAAATATACGCTATAATTTTCGGAGAGCGCATTTCTAAAAGCCAGCGGCTTTCCAATTGGGAAGCCGACCGTCTGTCGGATGCCCAGCAAGCCTATGCAGCCCTCGACGCTTGGGCATGCCTTCATATTTACAACCACCTTAAAAAGGGCGAATTTGACCCCGTAGCCTCTCCCTACAGGCATATTTTCGAGCCCGACACACCGGTCGGCAAACACTCGCCATCGTCAAACAACTGATTATCATGAAAATCGCACGCTCCACTCTCATTCCTCTAATCCTTTTGGTATATTTGGCCGTTATGTCTTATATCGGCTATCCCGCATATGCCGACGGACGCACCTCCGCACTTTATTATTTCGGTGTGATTGCCACTACTATTGTGGTGATTATTCTGCTCCACTTCAATCTCAAGCATCGCGAGCGCCTGCGCCGCGAGCGACTCGAAGACATGGAAAAAGCGGAGTCACAAAACGAAAAATAACTAATCACTATAAAAATGGCTCATAAAGCACTTCTTATTATTCTCGACGGCTGGGGTATCGGCAAGCACGACCACGCCAATGCCATATACAACACCCCTCATCCCTACTACGACTATCTTGTAAAGACATATCCCAACTCTGAGCTTCAGGCTTCAGGCGAAAACGTCGGCCTTCCCGACGGACAGATGGGCAACTCTGAAGTCGGACACCTCAATATAGGAGGCGGACGCATCGTTTATCAAGACCTCGTAAAAATCAACAACGCCATAAAGACAGGCTCGATTCTCGAAAACCCCGAAATCAAACGCGCATTCGAATACTGCGCCACCACCGGCCAGGCAATGCACTTCATGGGCCTCACGTCTACCGGCGGCGTTCACTCTTCGCTCGAGCACCTCTTCGCTCTCTGCGACATAGCAAAAAAATACAACCTCAAGAAAGTATATCTCCACTGCTTTATGGACGGCCGCGACACCGATCCCCGTTCGGGCAAAGGCTTCATCGAACAAGTAACCGCACATTGCGCCAAATCGACCGGTGTGATTGCTTCGATTATCGGCCGCTTCTACGCTATGGACCGCGACAACCGCTGGAACCGCATCAAAGAAGCTTACGACCTGCTCGTAGAAGGCAAAGGAAAGCAGGCCACCGACATGGTAGAAGCAATGCAGCAGAGCTACGATGAAGACATCACCGACGAATTCATCAAGCCTATCAATAACGCCAATGTCGACGGCACTATCAAAGCAGACGACTGCGTTATTTTCTTCAACTACCGCAACGACCGCGCAAAAGAAATCACAACCGTCCTCACACAGAAAGACATGCCCGAAGAAGGCATGCACACTGTGCCCGGCCTACAGTATTACTGCATGACGCCTTACGACGCATCTTTCAAAGGTGTTCATATTATCTTCGACAAAGAAGATGTAAAAAATACTCTCGCTGAATACATTTCGTCCGAAAATCTGAAACAGCTCCACATTGCCGAGACCGAGAAGTACGCTCACGTTACATTCTTCTTCAACGGCGGACGCGAAACTCCTTTCGAAGGCGAAGACCGCATTCTCGTTCCCTCGCCCAAAGTCGCAACTTACGACCTCAAGCCCGAGATGAGCGCTTATGAGGTGAAAGACAAACTCGTTGCAGCTATTGACACCGAAAAATACAACTTCATCGTCGTAAACTATGCAAACGGCGACATGGTAGGCCACACCGGCATCTACTCTGCAATTCAGAAAGCTGTAGAGACTCTCGACGTATGTCTCCACGACACCGTCGAAGCTGCCAAGGCTCACGGCTACGAGGTAATCATCATCGCCGACCACGGCAATGCTGACCATGCCGAAAATGCCGACGGCACTCCCAACACCGCTCACTCTCTCAACCCCGTGCCATTCATCTACGTGACTGAAGACAAGACCGCAACTGTCGAAAACGGCATCCTCGCCGATGTCGCTCCCTCGATTCTTCACATCATGGGTCTCGAGCAGCCCAAAGAAATGACAGGCCACGACCTCATCAAAGACTAATCCACACAATCACATCTTATAAAAAAAGCCACCCTCCGGTGGCTTTTTTTATTGGCTGCAGCCTCACCCACTACAGCACAATGTCTTCAAATGTAGGGACTCGATACACTGCGTCCGACAAAATGATTTTACAAAAATGGAGTGTGAGACATTCGTTATTCCATATTCCGGAATTTTGTTGTACTTTTGTATAAAAATCTACGGATTATGCAAAATCCTCGAGCTATACGAATTGAACAATATAATTATCCACTACCCGATGAGCGCATAGCCAAGCATCCGTTGCAGGAACGCGACGCTTGCAGATTGCTCATGTACCGCGACAAGGAAATCAGTGACCATATATTCAGAGAACTGCCCTCACTCTTGCCGGCAAATGCAATGCTGGTATACAACAACACTCGCGTAATCAACGCTCGCCTGCGTTTTGCAAAATCGACGGGCGCGGCTATCGAAATTTTCTGCCTCGAGCCCAAATCGCCTGCCGACTACGAACAGGCATTCGGCGCGCGTGGCGAGTGCGCGTGGCAGTGTCTTGTGGGCAATTCGAAAAAATGGAAAGAAGGCAGGCTCGCAATGGATATTGTCACAAGCAACGGCACAACATGCCTCACAGCCGAACGCTTGCCGGAGCCCATGGCCGCCGACAAATCGCAGGCTATTGTATTCCGGTGGGACAACCCTTCACTCAGTTTCTCCGAGATTATCTCGGCTATCGGCGAGATTCCAATCCCTCCATATCTCAACCGCAAATCGGAAGCCAGCGACCGCAACGATTATCAGACTGTATACAGCCACATCGACGGTTCTGTAGCCGCCCCCACAGCCGGGCTTCATTTTACAGATGACCTGCTCCACGAAATTGATCGTGTCGGCATCGAACGCCGCGAAGTCACGCTCCACGTTGGAGCTGGCACTTTCCGTCCTGTAAAAAGCGATGAAATCGGCGACCACGACATGCACAGCGAGTTCATCGCCGTAAGCCGCGAGTTCATCGCCGAATTAAGCGCCACAGTGGAGGTGCGACCGGTTGTTGCAGTTGGCACAACGTCGGTCCGTACTCTCGAAAGCCTCTACCACATCGGATGCCTTATATCCAAGGGTAAATGGAACGGCGAATTGCCGCAATGGGCTCCCTACGAAAGCAGCGAAGGCAAGCTCTCAGCCTCCGAAGCCCTCGCAGAGATAGTAAAATATCTCGATACCACCGGCGACGCCATGCTCGTCGGCCGCACCCGTATCATAATAGCTCCGGGCTATGACTACCGTATAGTCGATGCGATGATTACGAATTTTCACCAGCCGCAATCCACTCTGTTACTGCTCGTATCGGCCTTCGTAGGCGACGAATGGCAAAGAATATACACACATGCGCTTGACAACGGATACCGCTTCCTCAGCTACGGCGACGCATGCCTTTTCTATAAACATCAGAAATCATGAAACTCCGGTTCCTCATCCTCTCTTTAGCCTGTGTACTCTGCGCACAACTCTCCGAAGCCTGCACATCGGCTATCGTAGCCGCGTCGGCAACCGCAGACGGACGGCCTATATTATGGAAACACCGCGACACCAGTGCCTCAAACAACTTCCTTTACCGCGTGGAGCAACCCGGTAAAATCGGCTTTGTAGGCCTCTTCAACGGTGCCGACGAGTTAAATCTCGACGAAGCATGGATGGGCATGAACGATGCCGGATTCGCAATAATGAACACTGTGGCATACAATCTGCCTGCCAACGAGCCCGACTGGATCGACCGCGAAGGCGTCGTGATGAGCATGGCTCTTGCCTCTTGCCGCACTGTCGACGACTTCGAGAGGCTTCTCAAACAACTTCCGCGCCCTATGGGGGTTCGCACAAACTTTGGCGTTATCGATGCCGAGGGCAATGGCGCATACTTCGAGACCGACGACTACAACTATGAGCGATTCGATCTCAAAGACGCTGCAAACGGCATACTCATACGCACCAACTACGCCTACAGCGGCATTCCCAACGAAGGCATGGGATATATACGCCATAAAAACGTAGAAGATTTGCTCGACACTCAGCTCGGCTCTCGCTCGATAACCCCGGCATCGCTTACCGAAGGCCTGAGCCGCTCGTTCTATAACTCGGTGACGGGCTTCAACGGAGCAGACAGCAGCGAGTCGTGGACAATAGATCAGGATTTTATTCCCCGCCACTCGTCGACAGCGTCTATCGCAATCGAAGGTATCAAGCCCGGCGAGAATATCTCCAACATGATAATGTGGGCCAACCTCGGTTATCCTCCCTGCTCCCATGTCGTTCCGGTGACACTCACATCAATTCCGGAAGAAGCCGGTCCTAACGCCGATTCGGGAGCTTACAGCCCTGCCGGACTCGACGCCTCGGTGCGCATGCTCGAGGTCTTCCCCATCTATCGCGGCAGCGGCTCTCGCTATGTCAATCTCGATGCAGTAAGAGCCATCAGCGACGAACAGTACAGAATATCTCTCGAAAAATATGCTGCCGGAGCAAAACTCCGTGTGCAATAAGCTACACTCTCAACAAATCAGGATAAAGTCTGTTCCGGGCTGCGTCTGTAAATAAAACCTCTGCTATGGAATCAATCCGCCAAATCTACAAAATAGGAAACGGACCCTCGAGCTCTCACACCATGGGGCCCAAAAAGGCTGCAACTATATTCGCCGAGCGCACAGCGAGTTCGGCAAAACGCTATGTGACTACTTTATACGGCGCACTGGCTGCCACCGGCAAAGGGCACCTCACCGACCAGGCAATACTGAGAGTGCTCACCCCCGTAGCTCCGGCAGAAATAGTATGGAAGCCCGAAACAGTGCTTCCGTTCCACACCAACGGCATGAAATTCGAGGCCTTCGATGCCGATGGCAAATGCATCGACTCATGGACGGTATATTCGATAGGCGGTGGCGACATTGTCGAAGAAGGTTCGGTGCGCACTTCGGGCCCTTCGATTTACCCGCTTTCAAAAATCAAGGACATACAGGCGCAATGCCAGACAGAAGGCACAAGCTACTGGGAGTATGTCGACCGCTATGAAGACTCCGACATATGGGACTATCTCGCCGAAGTATGGAAAGTGATGAAAGAAGCCGTGCAACGCGGCATCGAGGCCGAAGGCGTTCTCCCCGGCGGACTTGGCGTGCGCCGCAAAGCCGTGAGCTATTACGTTCATGCAGAGGGATATAACCAATCTCTTAAAAGTCGCGGACTGGTATATGCCTACGCTTTGGCTGTGTCGGAAGAAAACGCATCGGGCGGACTTATCGTAACAGCGCCAACTTGCGGCTCATGCGGCATTGTTCCGGCGGTGCTCTATCATCTGCATAAATCCAAAGGGTTCAGCGAAAAACGCATACTGCGTGCCCTTGCCACGGCCGGTCTTTTCGGCAACGTGGTAAAGACCAATGCTTCTGTATCGGGAGCCGAAGTTGGATGTCAGGGCGAGGTTGGCGTTGCATGCGCCATGGCTGCGGCAGCTGCCTCTCAACTGTTCGGCGGCACTGTCGCTCAGATTGAATACTCTGCCGAGATGGGACTCGAACACCACTTAGGCCTCACCTGCGACCCGGTGTGCGGACTCGTTCAGATTCCGTGTATCGAACGCAACGCCTATGCGGCGGCTCGCGCGCTCGATGCAAACCTCTATGCGGCATTCTCCGACGGCCGACACTCTGTCGATTTCGACCGAATCGTCGAGGTGATGAAACAGACCGGACACGACATTCCCTCGCTGTATAAAGAGACCGCACTCGGTGGCCTTGCTGTAATCAAATAATATTATTGTAAGCGACAAAGGTAAAAAACACCAATGACCGAGACAGTCACACTCCGAGTTATACCCAAAATTGCGGCGACTCCCGATTTGCTTGCCAAAGAATGTGCCAAAAGCCTTCGCTTAGATGCCCGCCGTGTAAAACGGACTGATATCACACGCCGCTCGATAGATGCCCGACAACGGCAGGTATACGTAAATCTCACAGTCGTTGTCCATATCGACTCTATCGACAAGACTGCAGTTGAATTTATCCCCACTGTATATCCGTCTGTGGCCGACAAACCACAGGCAATCATAGTAGGTGCCGGCCCGGCAGGACTTTTCGCAGCACTTGAACTTATTTTGCTCGGTGTACGTCCGATAATTCTCGAACGAGGAAAAGATGTCGACAGCCGACGCGCCGATATGGTTGCAATCAACCGTACCGGTGTGGTGAACCCCAACTCCAATTATTGCTTTGGCGAAGGCGGCGCCGGTGCTTACTCCGACGGAAAACTTTATACCCGAAGCAAAAAGCGTGGCCCTGTCGAAAGTGTGCTCCGCACATTTCATCAGCATGGAGCGCAAGCCGAAATACTGGTCGACGCACATCCTCACATTGGCACCGACCGGCTGCCGGCGGTGATAAAAGCCATGAGAGAGACAATAATAGCCTCCGGTGGTGAAGTGCACTTCAATACACGGGTAACATCTCTTATGTTTTCCAACGACGGCGACAACCGCATAGTGAAAGGTGTTGCCGATACATCCGGCACAGAATGGAACGGCCCGGTAATTCTTGCCACAGGCCATTCGGCCCGCGATGTCTATCATTTTCTCAACAAGTCCGGTGTATCGCTTCAGCCCAAAGGAATTGCCGTCGGAGTCAGGCTCGAACATCCGCAGCAACTCATAGACTGCATACAATATCACAACGCAGAAGGAAGAGGCAAATACCTGCCGGCCGCCGAGTACAGCATGCTCACAAGAGTCGACGACCGCGCAGTATACTCGTTCTGTATGTGTCCGGGCGGCTACATCATTCCTGCCGCAAGTGCTCCTGGCCAGCTGGTGGTCAATGGCATGTCACCAGCCAACCGAGGCACACGCTGGGCCAACTCAGGAATGGTGGTTGAAGTTCTGCCGGAAGACATACCCGACACAGACGGAGTAGACAATGCGCTTAAAATGATGCGCTTTCAAGAAGAAATCGAACAACGCTTCTTTGAGGCTTCAGGCCACACACAGCAGGCACCGGCACAGCGCATGCTCGATTTTACCCAGGGCAAGCAATCGCTTTCGCTGCCGCGCTCGTCATATCCTCCGGGACTATTATCGGCCCGTATCGACCAACTGCTGCCGAAAGGCATTGCACGTCGTCTACAGGAGGGGTTCAAAGTCTTCGGACAGAAACAACGTGGCTTCCTTACCAACGAAGCAGTGCTTATCGGTGACGAAACACGCACATCGTCGCCCGTCCGCATACCGCGAAGCACAGAAACTCTCACCCATGTGGATATTCCCGGCCTTTACCCCTGCGGCGAAGGCGCAGGCTACGCTGGCGGCATAGTATCGGCGGCTATCGACGGAATTATGTCGGCAAGAGCACTCGCCACAACTATCTGCTGCTCGCAGAGCTGACCGCCTTACTCCGCATCAACATGGCGCATGTCCGCGCCAGATTATTTTTTGCCCTCTCCGGAAGCATTGCTTCGGCAAGAGGCATTTCGTCGGGTTTCGCAGCCCTGACACATGCAAAGCCGGCACGAAGGAGCTCATCGCAGTTCTCAACGCAACCGCCGACCGCCACCACCGGAATCTTGCAGCTCAACCCGGCCTGTAGAATTTCAAATGGGATTTTGCCCATAAGAGTCTGTCGGTCGAGGCACCCCTCGCCGGTAATAATCAAGTCGGCACCGGCAACAATATTATCGAAACCGATTGTGTCAAGCATGAGTTTCCCGCCCGGCAACAGCTTTGCATCAAAAAATGCCATCAACGCCGCACCGAGGCCTCCTGCAGCTCCGGCTCCGGGCTCTGAGGCAACATCGCGTCCGGCATAATCGTTGAGCAGGTGAGCATAGCTGCACATGCCTTTTTCGAGTTCTCCGATCATGACATTGCTTGCACCCTTCTGCGGTCCAAAAACACGCGCGGCACCATTGGCGCCCGTCAGGGGATTGTTGACATCGCAGGCTATGCAGATACTGCATGAGCGCCGCATCTTGTCGAATGCCCCTGCATCAATAGATGAAATAGAGCCCAGAGCAGCTCCGCACGGCACCACATCTTGCCCACAGTCATCAAGAAAACGTACACCGAGAGCCGACATCATACCGATGCCGCCGTCGACTGTGGCACTACCGCCAATGCCAATAATTATTTTCACACATCCACGCGCAACAGCATCGGCGAGCATCTGACCTGTGCCGATAGTATCAGTTTTCAACGGATTCCTTGCAGATTCGGGAATTAATGTGATGCCGCTTGCCTGCGACATCTCCATTACGGCTGTTTTGCCGTCGGCAGAGACGCCATAGACGGCATCTACAGGCTCACCGAGCGGCCCCTTTACCCGGCATGATACAAAATATCCGTTCATGGCCGCAGTAAGAGCTTCGACAGTACCTTCTCCCCCATCGGCTACTGAGACTACTTTCACATCAGCATCGGGCAAGACGCTTTCTATTCCTGAGCGACAAGCCTCGCCAGCTTCCCGGGAAGTCAACGAACCCTTGAAAGAATCGAGCGCAGCAATAATTCTCATACTTCGCGAAGAAAAAACAGCCGTCGGAAACATTTTCCCGACGGCTGCGATAATTTATTCTTTATTGTCTTTTTCAGGCGTTTCAGCACTGTCTTTTTGTGAAGACAACTGTTTTGACGACTCCGTTTCGGGCTGTTTCTCCGGTGTTATATCCTCAGCCTCGACATCGTCTATCGGAGGAGGGGTGGAGATGCCTGAGCGCTCTTTCTTGCCAGAGCCGAAAAGCTCTTCGGTGCGCGACACCCACTGGCGTGGGCCAAAAATTCGCTCTACATCTTCTGTAAATATCACTTCGCGGCGTATGAGCGTGTCGGCGAGTTCATGGTGTCCCTTGGCATACTCCGTGAGTATTGCCTTGGCACGCTCATACTGCTCTGTAATGATGCGTGATACTTCCTCATCGATAATCTTGGCACGCTCGTTGCTGTAAGGATTCGTAAACATGCTGTTTTGCCCTGTCGAGTCGTAGTAGCTCAAGTTGGGCAGACGGTCGCTCATACCGTAGTACACCACCATTGCATATGCCTGCTTGGTGACCCGCTCGAGGTCGTTGGCAGCACCGGTCGAAATATGTCCGAGGAAAAGTTCTTCGGCCGCACGTCCGCCGAGCAGCGAGCATATATCGTCGAGCAGAACCTGCGAAGGCACAATCTGACGCTCTTCTGGCATATACCATGCTGCACCGAGAGCCTTGCCACGGGGAACAATAGTAACCTTGACAAGCGGATTGCCGTAGCGCAAATGCCACGACACAGTGGCATGGCCGGCTTCATGAACGGCTATAGACTTTTTCTCGTCGACAGTGAGTATTTTGTTGCGTTTTTCAAGACCGCCGATAACACGATCGACTGCAGCGTTGAAATCTTCTTTGCTTACCGAAGTCTTGTTGTGACGGGCTGCGATAAGAGCAGCCTCGTTGCATACATTGGCAATGTCGGCACCGGAGAAGCCGGGTGTCTGACGGGCGAGCATCTCGATATCGAGATTTTCGGCTGTCTTGATTTTGCGGAGATGAACCTTGAAAATCTCCACACGATCGGGGAGGTCGGGAAGCTCCACATATATCTGTCGATCGAAACGGCCGGCGCGCATAAGTGCCTTATCGAGAATATCGGCACGGTTAGTGGCCGCAAGAATTATGACACCACTGTTTGTTCCAAATCCATCCATCTCGGTAAGGAGCTGGTTGAGTGTGTTCTCGCGTTCGTCGTTGGCTCCCATGCCGGCATTTTTGCCACGTGCGCGGCCAACAGCATCAATCTCATCGATAAACACTATGCAGGGAGCCTTCTCTTTTGCCTGGCGGAAAAGGTCGCGGACTCGCGAAGCACCGACTCCGACAAACATCTCCACAAAGTCGGAGCCCGACATTGAGAAAAAAGGCACATCGGCCTCGCCGGCCACGGCCTTGGCCAACAGAGTCTTACCTGTTCCAGGAGGGCCTACAAGCAATGCGCCCTTAGGAATTTTACCGCCAAGGTTGGTATATCGTTCGGGGTTGCGGAGAAATTCCACAATCTCTTCTATTTCGGTCTTTGCCTCGCTTAGACCGGCAACATCGCGGAAAGTAACTTTGTTGGCATTGTTTTTATCGAAAAGCATAGCTTTCGACTTGCCGACACTGAAAATGCCGCCGCCGGCCCCTCCTCCGCCGCCGGCTCCTCCCGACATGCGGCGCATAAGGAATATCCAGAAACCTATAAGCAGTATAAAAGGAAACAGCGACCAGAAGATGCCGGCATACGGGCTCGACTGTTCATACTCTACATCGCCCGTAAAAGCACCTGTTGAGCGCCAGTACTCTATCCGTTCCTGCAGCTTATCGGCCGAGGGAATATTGGCTTCGACAGTAGCGCGCGCGCCTTTATTATTGAGGTCGACCGTCGGAAACAAGACGTTCGCCAGCGAATCGGTGAGACGGCCTTCGACTCGCTTCTTATCGGTGAAGACTACTATATCGGCAATACCGTGGTCCCGCTCTACATATTGCTCGAATGTGGTATATGAAACTTCTTTCGACACAGTCTGCTGGTCGAAGTAGAAGAGACCTGCCAGAAATACCAGCACAATCAGATACATCCACCAGAGATTGAATTTGAATGTGTTGGGCTTTTTGTCCGACGGTCGGTTATTATTTGGTAATGGAGTAGGCATAACGTTGTAATTCTATTTCTTAAAATTGGCCGTTTGCTCAATCGAGGTCTGCCACATGCGACACCGGTGCATCGCTCCACAGCTCCTCCAGATTGTAGCGCACACGGGTTTCGGGCAGGAATATGTGCACCCACGTATGGCCGTAGTCCATTATAACCCAGTCGCCAGTATTCTCGCCGTCGACGTTATAAGGCTTTACACCCGAATTTTTGCGCACATATTCGCCGACACTCTCGGCGATTGCGGCAGTCTGATTGGGATTGTTTCCCTCTGCTATGATGAATTGCGAGGCTGCGGCAGTTTCAATATCGCTTAAGTCGATGATTGTCACTCCATGGCCTTTGCGCTCATGTATACCTTCTATTATTAGAGTCTTGAGGTCTTTATCTGATGTCATTAATAAATTTAACTTTAAATCGTATATGCAAAAGTAATGAATTTTGTCGGTATCACAGTTTTAAATAAACGGATATGTATTATTTTAACACTTCTTTTGCAAAAAAGTTGGTTTAGGGTCAATCGCTCTCTATTGCTTTCGACGGGTCGGTGTGCGAAGCCACCCCGGCTGGGATGGCAAGGATAAGCCACGAAACAACAATAACACCCACATTCAGAGCCATAAACTGCCACGGCACGAACTCTACCGGCACTGCATCGAGATAATACATCTCGGGGTCGAGCGGAAGCACGCGTGTATATTTCTGTATAAGCAGCAGGCCTAAGCCGGCGACATTTCCGGCAAGAAGACCCATTACAACAAGACGCATACCAAGGTCGATGAATATCGCGCGGATAAACGCACGGCTGCCGCCAATCGCCCTTAGAACGCCTATAGTGCGCACACGCTCAAGAATAAGTATAAACAGGCTCGATACAAGCGTAAAGCCGGCTACGGCAAGCATGAGTATAAAAATAACGGCCACATTAGTGTCAAGCAGTTCGAGCCAATTGAAATAGAGTGCACCTGTACGCAAAATATCGTCGACAGGATAATACGAATCAAGAGTTTCACGGGCTGTGGCGTCGAGAAGGGCATTGCGCAGGGCTCCGCTCACTTCGCCAATCTCATCGAAGGGTATTCCGCGTATGTCGAGCGAACCCGCCGAGAGGGAGTCGACTCCGGCTACTTTCTGAAGGCCTCGCAACGAGGCGTAAACCACAGAATTATCGTACTCTCCGAAATTCGACACATATAGTCCGGCCACCTTGTGCCGACGCATCTTCACGTTGCCGTCAATCACAAACGTTGAGAATACCTTGTCGCCCACACCGAGATTGAATCGATTTGCAAGACTGCGCGACACCAAAATCTCGTTATCGCACGTGTCACATGCAAAATCGGGCCAACGGCCTTCGACTATATTTGCTCGTTCGAAGTCAAAATCGGACTGCGGAGACTGCCCCAGAAAAATCACTCCCTGAAAATCATCATCGGTCTTCAGTATTCCTGGCTGGCGTATGGCCATACGCACATCGGCTCCGGCAGGTACGGCGCTCGTCACAACGCTGTCGAGTTCGGGCGTATATGTCAGAAAATCTGAGCTCCCACAATCATGTCCGCCTATCGGGGCAAGCACACTCACCTGGGCTTCGAAGCCGCTCAACTTCTCACGGATGCCACTTTTGAATCCGGTGACAATGGCAAGCGTAAACTCCATTACCATAACCGCAAGTGCCACTCCCACAACGGCAATGACAACGGCTGCCGGGCTGCCGGTGCCGCTCGCTCCGAGCCGCATCCGACGCGATATCCATAATCCTGCATTCATCCCGACAAAGGTACAAAAAAAGTAGGATATGTAAAAAAGCCCCGTCTGCAATAAAAACATGCAATAAAAACAATAAAAAATACCATGCTCTGAGTATTGGCCATACAAACTAAATCGCGTAACTTTGACAGTTAAAACAAAGCTCTATAATGAAATTATCAGAACTACCTACAGGTTCAGTCGCAATAATAGTCAAAGTTCACGGACACGGCGCTTTTCGCAAGCGTCTGCTCGAAATGGGATTTGTAAAAGGGCACGTAATTACGGTCCTTCTCCATGCTCCGCTCAAAGACCCCATTAAATATAGCATTCTCGGATATGAAATCTCTCTGCGTGCATCCGAGGCCGCGATGATTGATGTTGTGCAAATCTCTTCGGAAGAGAGCGTTGTGCTCGGAGAAGAGGCCTTGCACCCAACTGCGGCTCCCGACGACGAGAGTGTGCATCAGATTTTCAATCACCACCGTCATCTAATTAATGTGGCGCTTATAGGCAACCCGAACTGCGGTAAGACATCGCTGTTCAACATTGCCTCCGGCGCAAAAGAGCACGTAGGCAATTATTCAGGTGTGACTGTCGATGCCAAAACCGGTCATTTCATGTACTCCGGATACCGCTTCAACATCATCGACCTTCCGGGCACGTATTCTCTATCATGCTATTCGCCCGAAGAGCTGTATGTGCGACAATATCTGCGTACTGATACTCCCGATGTCATTCTAAACGTGGTCGACTCGTCGAATCTGCAGCGCAACCTCTATCTCTCCACCGAGTTAATCGACATGGATATAAGCATGGTCATTGCACTGAACATGTACGACGAACTCAGAGCGCAGGGGGCAAAACTCGACTACGAAAATCTCAGCAAAATGATTGGTGTGCCCATGGTGCCCGTTGTATCAAAAACCGGCGAAGGACTTCAGAAACTCTTCGACACAGTGATTGCCGTGTATGAGGGCCAGAACGATGTTGTGCGACACATTCATGTAAATCTCGGCACTGACCTCGAAGGCGCTGTCCGCCAGCTCGTCGACCTAATCAAAAGCACCCCGAACACAAGCAAGCATTTTTCGCCACGATATATGGCGATTAAGCTCCTTGAAGGCGACCACGAAATGGAGGAGGAAATTCCACAGAGCCAGACATCGGCACGACCTACGATAACGCTCGAAAACAAAAAGTGCGACAACAGCTGCTTCTGCTTTCTCGGCAAAAGTTGTTGCGCAAGCCAGCCTAATATTAAACAGCCGTCGTGGAAAGAGAATCTGCGCGTCGGAACCAATAATCCGATTATCCTCCTGCGCGACAAGCTCCGGGGACACATCGAGAATATCAACGGAGAAGAAATATCGTCAATTGTCGCCGCGGCAAAATACGGTTTTGTGGCCGGTGCGCTCACGGAGACATATTCGCCCGGAAAGAAAAAAGGAAATCATCTCACTCATGTGCTCGACAGCCTCGCAACCAACAAAATTATCGGCTTCCCGATTTTCTTTGCCATAATGTTCTTCATCTTCTGGGCTACTTTCGACATCGGTCAGTATCCTATGAACTGGATTGACAACGCCGTGTCGTGGCTGAGCAACGTGCTTCAGCGCGTTATGCCTCAAGGCATTGTAAAAGACATGGTGGTCGATGGAATCGTTGGCGGCGTTGGCGGTGTCATAGTCTTTCTGCCAAATATCCTCATACTGTATTTCTGCATATCCTTCATGGAAGACTCAGGATATATGGCGCGAGCCGCTTTTATAATGGACAAGGTGATGCACCGCATCGGCCTGCACGGCAAATCGTTTATTCCGCTTATCATGGGATTTGGCTGCAATGTGCCGGCGATTCTCGCGTCACGAGCAATTGAGAGCCGCAGCAGCCGCATAATTACCATTCTCATAAATCCTTTCATGTCATGTTCGGCCCGACTGCCTATATACGTGCTCCTCACCGGCACTTTCTTCCCCTCTCATGCTGCGGCCGTATTCTGCGCCCTCTATTTCGCCGGTATTCTTGTAGCGATAATCACAGCCCGACTGCTGCGTAAATTCCTCTTTCACAAAGACGAGACTCCTTTTGTAATGGAACTTCCGCCCTACCGCATGCCGGCCATGAAGGCTTCTCTGAGCCACACATGGGCTAAAGGCAGGGAGTATATCAAAAAAATGGGCGGCATCATTCTATTTGCTTCAATAATAGTGTGGGCGCTCAACTACTTTCCACTCAATCGCTCGGAGCGCGACTACAGCACACTCGCAGCTCAAGGCATAAGCGACGACTCGCATATCGACACCGAGCACGACTCATATCTCGAAATCGCCGGCAAATTCATCAATCCGCTTATGGAGCCCCTCGGATTCAAATGGCGTGCATCGGTAGCTGCCGCTGCCGGAATTCCGGCAAAAGAAATCGTCGTATCGACACTCGGAGTGCTGTATACCAACAATGAAGCCTCGTCCGAAAACCACATCGGCGAACGCCTTCAGGCCCCAAGCCCACTGACTGGCAAGCCCGATTTCACACCGGCCGTAGCGCTCAGCTTCCTCACATTCATTCTGCTGTATTGCCCCTGCATAGCTTCATTGACAGCCATTGGGCGCGAAACCCACTCGTGGAAATATGCCGCATTCAGCATAGTCTACAACACTGCCATTGCATGGCTTGCGGCTTTTGCTGTCTACCGCATCGCACTGCTGCTTTAAATAAATGGAACCAACAGCAAAGTGCAGGCCGAGCCAATTTCGCCGATTTTTGCCAGGCGTTATTTGCTTAGTCAAAGAAATAATCGTAACTTTGAAAAGCAAATCTAATTAAACTGAAAACCTAATGAAACCATACGTACTCGGCATTGATATCGGCGGAACAAACACAGTATTCGGTATCGTTGATGCCCGCGGCAATGTTATTGCCAGCTCGTCGATAAAAACACAGCGTCACAACGACTTCTACCTCTATCTTGATGAACTGTATGCAGCTGCATCAAAATTAATAGAAGCAAACGAGGCGACAGACAAAATTCAAGGCATAGGCATAGGCGCACCAAACGCCAACTACTATACCGGCCGTATTGAAAACGCCGTTAACCTCCCCTGGCCATCTATCAATCTTGCAGAACTCGTTAGCGAGAAATTCGGCATTCCCGTGGCCATTACCAACGACGCAAACGCTGCAGCCCTCGGCGAAATGACTTATGGTGCGGCCCGTGGCATGAAAGATTTTATAATGATTACTCTCGGCACCGGCGTGGGTTCGGGAATCGTTATCAACGGACAGATGGTATATGGAGCAAACGGTTTTGCCGGCGAACTCGGCCACGTGATTGTAAAGCGCAACAACGGCAGGCTTTGCGGTTGTGGACGCACCGGCTGTCTCGAAACATATTGCTCGGCAACAGGTGTCGCACGCACTGCACGCGAATTTCTCGAAGCTCGCACTGAGCCCTCTATCCTCCGCCACCTCGACATCGACGCCATTACTTCGAAAGACGTGTACGATGCTGCCGTCCAGGGCGACAAGCTCGCTAAAGATGTCTTCGAATACACCGGCAACATTCTTGGAGAAGCCATGGCCGACATGGTTTCTTTCTCCGCTCCCGAAGCATTCATTCTCTTCGGAGGGCTCTCAAAAAGCGGCGATCTGCTGCTCAAACCGGTTTGCGAAGCTCTCGAGCGCAACATGCTCCCATGCTTCAAAGGCCTGGCAAAGGTAATTCTGAGCGAACTCAAAGAAGCCGATGCCGCAGTTCTCGGTGCCTCAGCTCTCGGTTGGGAAGCAAAACGAATCTCCGAATCTATCTGATATAATTTATCCGCCTCAAAATAGCCGGTGCTGCAACAATGCCGTGCCGGCTTTTTTTCGACCACTAAAAAACGCTACTGTGATTGATATCCTTGCCGAATCGCCACGCTTTGTCGCAGCCACCATATCACGCGGAGCAGAAGCCGTCGCAGGCAATCCGTATTCAGGATTCAATATCTGCCCGTATACATGCGATGACACATCGCACATCAATCAATGCAGGCTCGCCCTTGCCGACGAACTCGGCATTTCTCCGGAGCAAATAGTAATGCCGCGCCAGACGCATTCACCTAACGTAAAAATTATCGACGGACCGGCCGAAATTGATACACTGCTGCATATCGATGCCCTTGTCACCAGCTGCCGCAATATCGCTATTGGCATAAACACTGCCGATTGTGTGCCGGTGCTCCTCATTGATGAAACCGCAGGCGCGATAGCCGCCGTACACTCGGGCTGGCGTGGAACTGTGGCCAATATTGTAAGCAATACAATAGACTCGATGCAGGCACTCGGTGCCTTGCCTCAGCGAATAAGGGCTTTTATCGGCCCTTGCATTCACCAATGCTGCTTTGAAACAGGCCGCGATGTAGCCGATTTATTTCCTGCAGAGTTTGTGTTCGAGAACAAGAGCGCAAAGCCTCACGTCGACCTCCCGGGAGTCGTTGTCAGGCAACTTGCCGACGCAGGTGTATGTCGCACAAACATAGCCGAATCGCCCTGCTGTAGCCGATGCAATCCCATGAAATACTGCTCGGCAAGAGCTTCAGGAGTTGACTCGGCACGCACCTTCTCTTTTATATTGTTGAAAAACTAAAAAAACCGCAGACTACATACAATCTGCGGTTTTCTGTATATCGTAGCGTTTCGCCACTTCATTTTGCAAGGGCTGCATCGACATCAGCTTTGAGCTCGTCGCCCTGCTTGTCACGGCTCAGAATAGTTCCGTCCGGTCCGATGAGCATGATGCTGGGAATACCCATAATACCATAGATATCGGTCGGAATAGTCTGGGCATCGACAATACAGGGCCAGGTAAGTTTGTGCTGCTCAATGGCTCGCTCGGTATCTTCGACCTTGTCCCAGACTGCCACGCCGAGAATCTGCAGACGGGGGTCGTCTTTATATTTCTCCTGGATTTCTTTCAGTACGCGTGTCTGGCGGATGCACGGACCACACCAGCTTGCCCAATAATCGACAAGTGTGTATTTGCCATTACCCGCATAATCGCTGAGCTTTACAACTTTTCCATCAGGCTGGGGCACTGAGAAATCCACATATTTGTTTCCGGGCTCTGTGGCTTCGCGCCTCTCGGCCTGCCCCAGCATGCTCTGCGAGCGCTTGAAGTGCGCGAAAGCCGGGTATTTCTTGAAGGCTTCGCGGAGCGAGGATGCGTCCATCTGCTGCGACTTGCCGCTGAGGAACAGATAGTAACCAAGCACATTGTCGGTGTTAGAATTTATCGTGCTGTCGAGCATGGCCTCATACTTATCATATGCCTGACGGGCTGCCTCATCGGTGCCCGCCTCGCGCGCACTCTGCATTACGGCATTGATATCCTTGTTCAACTGACGGAACTGGTCGTTGAGCATTGTACCGAAAGCAGCACCCTCTTTTTCATTGAACGAAATAGTGCCCGGCTCGAGAATGAACACAGGCGTGCGGCTGCCATTTGCCATTATGCGAGCGAGAATACCCTCGTCGACAACGCCTTCAAAACGAGCGCATTTGTCTTTCACTATCACGCTGTCAATCGTATCGCCGGTATCAAAATTCACAAGTCGTGCTACAGAGCCCTCGGCATCCGCGGGAAGCGGTGCTATCACTTTGAACTGTTCGGCCGAGGCCGCAAGGGCCAGACCGAGAAATGCTGTGAAAAAAATTGGTTTCTTCATTGTTCGATTTTTAATACACGAGCCATCAAGACTCTTAAAACATTGCCTCGGCGCACTCATGAACACGCACGCCAAGGCAATGTTATTACGAAATTTCCTTTAAAGGAAACTGACTGAGTTATTTCTTGTCTTTATTTTTTGAAATCTGACGTTCTACAGCCTCGAGCGCGAGGTCATAAGCTTCCTCGAAAGTATCGGCAACCTTGTTTGCAACAACCTCAGGAGCCTGAGGCACGGTTACACGTACCACAACTTCCTTATTGTTTGATGTCTCAGGCTTTACCACTTTGAGTGTAACATCGACTACTGTGATGGCCGGACAGCGACGTGCGAGTTTGTCGGCTTTCTTGTTGATGAAATCCACCAGTTTCTCGGAAACATCGAAGTGGATAGGTTGAATTCTTACATCCATTGTTAATCCTCCATTTTTTGTGCACGTGGATGTGCGAGTTTGTAATTCTGTTGAAGTTCTCGATATGTAAGATGAGTATATCTTTGCGTAGTTTCAAGAGAGGCATGTCCGAGCAGCTTTTGCACTGCAACGAGGTCGGCGCCGTTATTGAGCATATCGGTTGCAAACGAATGCCGGAGCACATGCGGCGAGCGGCGCGACGAATTGACGGCCGCGTCTGTCAGGGCCGAGTTTACAACCCGGTATACAAGCATTCGGTAGAGCGGACGCCCGTCGGTACGTACAAAAAACGCATCGCCGTCGGACGCATATTCACTTCTTAGTATACGATAATGCTCTATCATGTCTTTGAGTTCTGCCCCGAAAGGAATAATTCTTTCTTTATTACGCTTGCCGAGCACTTTTAGTTCGCACCTCGCGGCATCGACATCGGCATTTTTCAGGCCTATAAGTTCCGACTCACGAATTCCCGTACTGTACAACATATCCACGATAAGGGCATCACGGGCCGTCACGAAATCGTCCGAGTCCGCATCGAGCGCGTCGATGGCACGGGCAGTCTCTTCCTCTCGCACAAAATCAGGCAGATTATGGGGCGCGCGAGGTGCCACAAGGCGTGCGGCCGGATTCACCTCAAGACCTTTGTAGCGCATCAGATAGCCATATAGCGCTCGAAGCGCCGACATCTTTCGCAAAATTGTGGCAGTGGTAAAATTTCGCGAGGCCAACGATGCCACCCACAGTCGCAAATCAGCATAAGTCGCAGTCAGCGGATTATCATCGGCATGCATAAGTTCCGCGGTCAGAAAACGGCGGAACTGCTCAAGGTCTCGCTTATACGCATCATATGTATGGGCCGAGACTATCGACTCGCAACGAATGAAATTATAGAAATCATCATAAATCATAATCGTCAATACATATGTGCCCTATGTCTGCCACGAATTTAAGCACAAAAAACGAATTGTGCAAATAAAATTTCACTCTGTCGACAATCTTTTACAAATCTATTACATCTTGAATCGGGCAATCCGGAGAAACTCCACAGGTGAACTTTGACAAAAGTTGAAAGTTATTCAATCTATTAATCACAATCAATAACTGTCAAAACTAATTATCGGAAACCACCGAGAAATATGCGACAGTGCAGAAATATCGCCTGTCATTGCAGGCACACACGCCAGTGTCGAGACTAATTGACAGGCCGCGTGTTTCGCGCCGGTACAAAAAAGAAAAAGCCCCGGAGGCGGTTGCCTTCGGGGCTCGAGAGGGGGCGGTTACCTACTTTTCCACTTTCGCAGTATCATCGGCGTGGCAAGGTTTAACTTCTCTGTTCGGAATGGGAAGAGGTGGAGCCCTTGCGCTATTGCCACCTTAGTTTCTTTTCACTCGTCGCAAATATGCGACGGCGTATGGGGAGAAAGAGTTACCGGAAGCGGATTCGGCGCTATGTCGGGCCGACTCACATTCACTTGCCTCTTGGAATCTTTGCTTACGAACGATACGTTGTCCGTGCCGCTGACTCGGCCGGCGATGACCGGTCAGCTTGGGGGGGACTTGCGTCCCGGAAAGGGTTTGGGTGATTAGTATCGCTCGGCTGTAGACGTTACCGTCCCTGCACCTGCGACCTATCGACGTCATCGTCTCTGACGACCCTTATATGGAAATCTTATCTTGAGGGGGGCTTCGTGCTTAGATGCTTTCAGCACTTATCCT
>RYWL01000057.1 GCA_003979155.1 Muribaculaceae bacterium | reverse complement strand
CGCCGTTTACCAAAGTCGCATCCGTAAAAGCTGCAGCTGCTCCCCGCACAGCTTCCGGTGAGAAAATTATCTCAAGCAAGCCCGTGTCGGGCGGCGTAAACAATATCGTGGCACCACTCCCCGGCACAGTTATTTCTGTAGCCGTGAAGCCCGGCGATGTTGTTAAGGCTTCCGATACTGTCGTGATGCTCGAGGCCATGAAGATGGAAAACTCCATCCGTGCCGGCCGCGACGGCAAAGTTGCTTCGGTGAATGTTAATCCCGGCGATTCTGTCCTTGAAGGCGCAGTTCTCGTCACCCTTGAATAATTTGTCAAATTTTGCGAATTATGTCATTTGGTGATTTTCTTCTTAGCAACCTCGAACAGTTCTGGCAGCTGACCGGCTTTGCCAATGCGGAAATTGGCAACTTCGCCATGCTTGCAGTCGGCCTTTTCTTCATCTGGCTGGCCATAAAGAAGAACTTCGAGCCCATGCTGCTGGTGCCTATCGGCTTCGGCATACTTATAGGTAACATTCCCTTCAACGCAGAGGCCGGTCTTGAAATCGGCATTTACGAAGAAGGCTCGGTTCTCAATATTCTCTACAACGGCGTGTCGGCCGGTTGGTATCCTCCGCTGATTTTCCTTGGTATCGGTGCCATGACCGACTTCTCGGCCCTGATTGCCAATCCTAAGCTTATGCTTATCGGCGCGGCAGCACAGTTCGGTATCTTCGGCGCCTATATGGTGGCCCTCGCTATTGGCTTCTCGCCCGACCAGGCAGGTGCTATCGCTATTATCGGCGGCGCCGACGGCCCCACTGCTATTTTCCTTTCGTCGAAGCTTGCTCCCAACCTGATGGGTGCCATCGCTGTGTCGGCTTACTCATATATGGCTCTTGTGCCTGTGATTCAGCCGCCGCTGATGCGCCTGTTCACTACTAAGAAAGAGCGTCTCATTCGCATGAAACCGGCTCGTGCCGTATCAAAGAGCGAGAAGATTATCTTCCCCATTGTCGGCCTGCTCCTCACATGCTTTGTTGTGCCCACAGGTATTCCTCTGCTTGGCATGCTCTTCTTTGGCAACCTTCTTCGTGAGTGCGGTGTTACAAACCGTCTTGCAAAAACAGCGTCGAACGCTCTTACCGACATTGTCACAATTCTCTTAGGCATGACTGTAGGTGCTTCTACCCAGGCCTCGCAGTTCCTTACTCCCCAGACTCTCTTTATCTTCTTCCTCGGCTTCATGGCATTTATCATTGCTTCGTCGAGCGGTGTGCTCTTCGTGAAGCTCTTCAATCTCGTGCTGCCCAAAGATAAGAAGATTAACCCGCTCATCGGCAACGCCGGTGTGTCGGCTGTGCCTATGTCGGCCCGTATCTCAAACAATCTCGGCCTTGAATACGATCCCAGCAACTACCTGCTCATGCACGCTATGGGCCCGAACGTTGCCGGTGTTATCGGTTCGGCCGTAGCAGCCGGTGTACTCCTCGGCTTCCTTGCCTGATATACCGGTTATCAATAAAAACAGCGCGTCAGCTTTTGCCGGCGCGCTGTTTTCATGATAATATGCTTGTCACTTCAGTGCAAAGCGGTAGATGCAGAATGTCTTCGGACCTATTTCAGTCGACCACTTGTCGGGACCGGCTTCCTGAGAGGCCTGTTCCGTAGGCACTATAGTGTCGGGTTTGTCGAGAGTGTTGTCGGCGTCGGGGTCGTCGGCTGTGAAAGTTGTGATTGCCACGCTTATTACCTTATGTTTCCTGCCAATACCCTTGAACGAGAAATCGAGGCTCTGTACAGAATCTGATGTATTCACTGTCTTTACCACAATTTCATCGGTGTCCTTGTCGTACACGGCACTTGCGAACAGACCGTGCTGTCCTTCTCCGCCCGCTACAGGCTTCTTGTCCATTGTAAGCGGAAGCACATAGGAGCCTTTGTTTTTACTGAAAAGCTGCTGTACATAGTAGCTTGCCGTTTTGACAGACCTGTTGTTGTCAAACCATATCATGTCGGGTCGCCACTGCCAGCCGTCAGTGTGGGCGAAAAGCGGAGCATAGGTGGCCATGCGGACCACATCGGCATTTCGCTCGAGTCCGGTCATGAACGCCGCTTCGAGAAGCGAGGCGTTGAAGTGATTCCATTGTTTGTCCTTGCCATGGCAGGCATACTCGCCGGCGAAGACTTTAGGACCTTTACGGTCGTAATTGTCGTAGCGCTTTCCCTGGCTGAGGAACCAGTCCTCAGGCCGGTAGAAGTGCTCGTCGACCATATCGGCTTTAAGACGCTTCATTTGCGGCCACAGATAGTCAAACTGTTCGCCTTCGGAGTTGGGTCCGGAAGAGCCCACAATCTGTATTTCGGGATGAGCCTTGCGGACTGCGGCCACAAATGGCTCCAGGCGCTCTATGTACTCGGGCCCCCATTGCTCGTTGCCTATGCCTATATATTTCATGCCGAATGGCTCGGGATGCCCCATCTCCGCACGCAGCGAGCCCCAGCGCGATTCAACGTCGCCGTTGGCAAACTCGATAAGGTCGAGGGCATTCTGTATGTAGGGTTGCAGCGAGTCGAGCGGTACACGGCCCGAATCGTCGGAGTTCTGGTACTGGCATGCCAGACCCACATTGACAATGGGCAGCGGTTCGGCGCCGAGGTCCTCGGCGAGCCGGAAATACTCAAAGAAACCAAGACCTCCGCTCTGGTAATAGTCGGGGAAGAAGCGGTATGTGAAAGTATAGTGCCAGCGGTTTTCGTTGAGCGGACGGTTTTCGACCGGTCCGACGGTGTTTTTCCACTGATATCTTGTGCCGAGGTCGGTGCCTTCTACGACGCAGCCTCCCGGAAAACGCAGCACTCCGGGCCGTATGTCGTAGAGGGCTTGCGCAAGGTCGGCGCGCAGACCGTTTTCCTGACCTTTCCAGGTGTTTACAGGAAACAGCGACACATGTTCCACATCCACGGTCACCTCGTCCAGGCCGTCATGAGTGTCGTCATCACCGTTGTCGGGCTTGGCAAGAAAGATGCGCAGGCATGCGTGAGTATCTGTGACATCGCTTTTGAGCACAGCGGTATACTTTTTCCACTCCTTCGAGTCAATGGTTATTGTGGCAGAGGCAATCTCCTGGCTCTCCTGCCACGACGACTGACTGGCAATCTGAACGACCAGTTTCGACGAGCCGCCTTCGGGAACTCGAGCCCACACCGAGAAACGGTATTCCTCGCCACGGCCGATGCCTATGCCGAAGAAGCCCTCGTTTATGAGTCCGCTGTGCTTCTCGGGATGCCCGGCAGCCGACAGTCGCACATAATGGGGGTTGCGTTCAAACGGGCCGTCGTCCCTCAGCTCGATTCCCCCGAAAGTCTGCCAGCCCATGAAATTCTGAGGAAACTCGAATGACCGGTTCTTGATTTTCTCGGCATATAGGCCGCCGTCGGCTGCATAGTTGATGTCTTCAAAGAAAAGACCGTACATTGTCGGCGAAATATCGGCTCCTGGCCGGTCGGCGTGTATCTCAAGGTCGTGTCCGTCGGCTTCGAGCCCCATTGTAGCTGCCAGCAGAGCAGCAGACAAATATCTTGCAGTCTGATTCATATATGGTATTAGCGTTAGATATATATTGGTCGCAGTGTGTAAACACAGTACAAAAATAGGGAATGGATATGTATATCTCAAAAAAATTACGCCGACGCATATGGCCGGCGTAATTTTTTTTGGTTCTCTCAGCGCTTATTGCTCGGGGTCGAGAATTATGACGCTGTATTTGCCTTGTCCGAGGAATTTCTTCATGAAGGTTTCTACTTCTGCATCGTTTACTTCCGGAATAGTCTTTTCTGTATTGAGGAATGTGTTGACGCCGTTGAGAAGGGTGGCCGAAATAGCGCTTGCCCATGCTTCGTTTTTCTCAAGGCTTTCGGTGATGTCTTTCTGCATGAACTCGGTAGTGGGTTTGATTTCATCGGCCGAGATGTCGCTTTGCGATGCGAATACGATGTCGCGGATAGCCTGGAGCACTTCGTCTTTCATTTCAGGCTTCATGGGGAATGCAATCTCGAGAGTAGTGTTGTCGTTGGTTGTGCGCTGCATTGCCATAGAAGCACCGATAGAGTATGTTGCACCCATTTCCTCGCGTACTTTGTTGAGGAGGCGTTTGCTTATGACTTGTCCGGCGGCTTCGGCAAGGAGTTTGTTTTTGGTGTTGTAGGGCATATTGCCATATGCGCAGATGAGAACCCATGTCTGGGGAGTCTGCATCTTTGTTGTTTCGCTGGCCTGGGGAGCTTTAGCCGGGAACTCGAAAGCGGGGTTGTGCACAAAGTCTTTGGTTGCAGTCTTTGCATCGGCCGGTAGTGTGGCTATGTACTGTTCCATAAGTGGCACGAATGTAGCCTGGTCGATGTCGCCAACGAAGATAAATGTGTAGTCGGCAGCATTGGCTGTCATGTCTTTTACTAAGCCGTTGATAGTGGCGAGATCGGCGTTCTTGACGTCGTCGGCTGTGAGTGCCTGACGCAAGGGCGACGAGAAGAGCTTACTTGAGATAAGCTTCTGGAATGTGTATCGGGGGTCGCTTTCCTGATTTGCGAGCGCTGCAGTGTGTGCAGCCTGCTTCGAGGTGAAGTCGTCGGCTTTGATATTGAATCCGGTGAAGTAAGCGTAAATCAGCTCCATGAGGGTGGGCAGGTCTTTTGTTGTGCTGCTTCCCTCGAACTCGCGGGTATATCCGCCGGCGCTGAAAGCGATGTCGGCCTGCTTGCCCTGCAGATATTTCTGGATGTCGGTTGTGTTGTAGTCGTTGAGACCTAGTGCAGATGCTACTGCCACAGGGAGGTATTTTACCGAGGATGCTATGTCATTGCCCAGAGTAGATATGCCTTTGCCTTTGGCGATGATGTCAAACACGATTTCATTGGCTTTGAAGTCTGTTTTCTTTACAATCACCTTCACACCGTTGCTTAGAGTGTATTCGGTTGTGCCCCATTCTTTGTTTTCAGCAGTCTTGGCGATTTTGCCGGGAGCGGGAAGCGAGGGAATGAGGGGGTCTTCGCGCATAGTGTCTTTGTAAGGCTCGAGAGTTTCGGCATCTATTTTCTCTATGGCTGTAGCGAAATCCTGGTCGGTGGGTACGGGATAGTTCTCGTTGTCGGGGAAGAGACCGAGGAGCACGCGGTTGTCTTCGCTAATCATCTGCGGAAGTACCTGGTTGATTGCGTCGACAGGTATACCTTGAGCGAGCTGCTCGTACATCTGTTTTTCAAATTCGATGCCGGGGGCGGGAAGATTCTGAGTGAACAGACGTGAGTATTCACGTGCGAACGAATCGTTTTCGCGGTTGTTCCGTCCCTGATAGAGCTTGTCAATCTGCGAGAGGAATTCAGCTTTGGCTCGCTCGTATTCACCTACTGTGAAGCCGCCGCGTACGGCACGGAGCAGTTCGCGGTAAGCCTGTGTGAAGGCTGGAACTACGTCGGTATCTTTGGGCGATACAGAGAGGTCGAGGGCACCTTTAGTGTCGGAAACAAAATAAGAACCGATGTTTACCGAAGCCGAAGCAAATTCTGTCTCGGGGTTGTTGGCGATTTCGCTCAGACGGTTGTTGAGCATTATGTCAATGATTCTGGAGATGTAATCGGCAGGGTAGTACATCTGAGAGTTGCGGTACTGGCGAGGAAGCCAGAGGGCGTCGCTTTTGAACATCATGTCGACACTCGGGGTGGTGATTTCCTTGTCTTTGCCGATTGCGTAGATTGTGCCGGGGGTGTCTTCAACTTCGAAGTAAACACGCTCTGCAGGATTCTCAGGCATCTTAATGGGCGAGAATATTTCTACGATTTTTTTCTGAATATATGCGGGGTCGATGTCTCCTACGACAATAATGGCCTGGTTGTCGGGACGATACCACTTGTGGTAGTAGTCAACGAGGGCTTTGGGCTCGAAGTTGTCTACAACGTCCATGATGCCGATAGGCAGACGCTTGCCATATATGTTGTCGGGATATATGATGGGCAGGAGCTGCTCGAGAACACGCATCTGGCCCGACATGGAGCGCCGCCACTCTTCGTGGATTACACCGCGTTCCGAGTCGATTTCAGCGGGGTCGAGAGTAAGAGCCGAAGCCCAGTCGTGGAGAATGAGCAGACATGTGTCCTGCACGCCGGCGCGAGCCACAGGCACGTTGCTTATGTTGTAAACGGTTTCGTCGATAGAGGTGTAGGCATTGAGGTTGTAGCCAAATTTGATGCCGTTGGCCTCACACCAGTCGATGATTCCCTTGCCGGGGAAGTTGTCGGTGCCGTTGAAGCACATGTGTTCGAGGAAGTGTGCAAGACCGCGCTGATTCTCTTCTTCGAGCACCGAGCCCACTTTTTGGGCGATGTAAAAATCGGCTTGTCCTTTTGGAGTCTCGTTGTGACGGATGAAGTACGACATGCCGTTTTCAAGAACACCTGCCACGAGAGCCTCGTCGGCAGGCAGAGGCGGAATCTGCTGAGGCTGCTGGGCCGCGGCGCTTCCGATTGCGGTTACTGCCATAAAAATGGCAATAAGGCCGCGAAGAATTTGTTTTTTCATTCTCTATGTAATGTTGGTTTTCTGTTGTTTATGTCTATTTGACGCAAAATTACTTTTTTTCTTACTAATCTCGCGTTAAATTATGTTTAAGCGTTTGACGGCATGACGAAAAGCAGTTACTTTGCATATTGATTGCGTCATAATTGTAGAAAAAACGAAAAAAAGAACAACTATGCCGGCGGTCTCGAAAAATTTAGTCAAATCATTCAATCAAAAACCAGTCTATGAATAAAATTCTACGCATTGTGCTGCCTGGTGTGCTGTTTCTTACACTGCCCGCACAGGCTGTGGAACTTACGCCTGAAGCCGCTCTCGACAGAGCGCTCTCCTCAAGCACCGGAGTGCGTCGCGTGCCATCACGGCAGGCCCGCAACTATAAACTCACATACTCCGAAGGTAAGCAGGTATATGTTTTCTCAGATGAAAAAGCCGGAGGATATCTTGCCGTATCTGGCGACGACATGGCTCCTGCCGTGCTCGGCTATGCCGACACCGGAAACTTCGATGCCGACAATATGTCGCCGGCCATGAAATGGTGGCTCGAAAGTTATGCCCGACAGATAGAGGCAGCAAAGACAGCCGGTGTGCGTCAGTCGTTCCGTAAGGCCGCCGTCCGTCATGCCATTGAACCTCTTGTGCAGACTCTCTGGGACCAGTCGGCTCCGTTCAATAACTTCTGTCCCAAGGTAAACGGTTCGGCATCGGTAACGGGCTGTGCCGCCACTGCCATGGCGCAAATCATGAATTATCATGAATGGCCTGTCAAAGGCCGGCAGAGTATAACATATCTTAACGAGGCCAGCAACCGCAACGTGTCGGTCAACTTCTCGTCGATTACTTTCGACTGGGCCAATATGCTCGATGATTACTCCGATGTTACGCCTAACACAGCTCAGAAAAATGCAGTGGCAACGCTGATGTACGCTGCCGGCGCATCTGTCAAAATGCAGTACACGTCAAACGAGAGCAGCGCATCGGCATTCGAAGTACCCGCCGCGCTTATCAAATATTTCGACTACGACAATGGCGTGCGCTATCTTCCGCGCGAGTACTACGAAGTTTCCGATTGGGAGGATGTTGTATACGGCCAGCTCGCCGCGAATATGCCTGTTCTTTATACCGGCCAGAGCAATGAGGGCGGCCATGCCTTTGTGTGCGACGGCTATAGTTCCGACGGCTATTTTCACATCAACTGGGGCTGGAGCGGCCTCAGCGACGGCTATTTCCTTCTTACCGCTCTCGACCCGAATGTTCAGGGTATAGGCGGTTCGGATTCGGGTTTCAACTACGAGCAGGCTATAATCGCCGGAATCAACAAGCCTCAGGAGGGGTCCGAAATTTACTGGCAGATGCTTGTCGACGGCAATTTCTCTATCAAAAACGACCGTATGAGCCTTGGAAGCAGCATTCAGCTCAACACTGGTATCTATAATTTCTCCGCTTCGAGTATCACAACCACAGTCGGTATCAAGATAGAGGCCGCAAACGGCGATATCATCTATGCTCCGTCGTCTAATGTCGAGACATTCGCACCTTTGTCGGGCTACACCGATTTCGATGTGAAACTGCCCTCGGACCTCACCGACGGTGTGTACACCGTTGGTCCGGCATTCCAGTGCGGCGACACATGGTACGACGCACCCGTGCCCGTGTCGGCTGTACAGATCTATACAATGACTGTAGAAGATGGCGTGGCATACTTCACCGCCGGTGAATCGGCAAGTCTTACCGTAAGCGATTTCCAGCTACTCACTCCCGTTTACTGGGGCAGCCTGTGCCACATGACAGCAAAATTTGCCAACAACAGCAATCGTGAGTTTATCGGCACCGTTTGTCCGGCACTTGAGACTGCGTCGGGTATGGTTGTGGCCGTTGCCGACACCAAGAACCTTGACCTCCACCCCGGGCAGTCGAGCGAGTGGAATTTCATAGGTCGGTTCGACCTCTATAACAGCATCCTCGGTGGCTCTCCCGCTGCCGGCGAATATATGCTGTATCTTGTCGATCCGAATACTCTCGAACACTACTCCGATGGCATTCCTGTGGAGCTGCATGTTTCATCGGCAGCGCCGAGCCTTTATGTCGACGATTTCAGCGTTGTGGGCGACCCCGACAATATCGACCCGCTCAATATCTCCTTCATTGCCACTATAACATGTGAGGAGGGATATTTCGCCGACCGCCTCACTGTGGCCATTTTCCCCGAGTACCAGAACAAATCGATAGCTTCCTTGTCTTCCGAGCCTCTGTTTATCGAAGAGGGCGAAGAGGGTACAATGACAGCCAAAGGCAGTCTTGCCGTGCTCGAACGCGGAAAAATCTATGGAGCGGCTGTCTTCTCCGGCAGTATCCAGGTCAGCAATATGCTTGTCTTCACCACTTCGGAGCAGTCAGGTGTTGAAAATGTAGAGGCCATAGTCGGCGATGTAGTCTTCCCCACACTTACCGACAGCAGTGTAGAGCTGCGTTGTGCCGATGTAAGGTCGGTGAACGTGTACAATATCGCCGGCGCACGCATATTTGGCTGCGAGGGCGATGTGCGTACCATTGATTTCACTTCATATCCTAAAGGAGTGTATCTTGTAGAGATTATCTATGGCGCCGACGTCAAGAGCCGCGCTGTAGGACGTGTAGTCCGTCGCTGATAATGCTCTGAATTCATAATTAACGGGGAGCCGCAGGCAGATGTCTGGCGGCTCCTTTAGTTTGTTTTGCCGGCGGCTAAAAACATAAATCGGCGATGCGCGTTGTAAATGTATGATGATTTCAGATAATAGGAAACGACTTGTGATAATAGGCGGCGGGTTTGCCGGTCTTAATCTTGCCAAAAAAGTAGACAAGAGTATATGGGACGTTGTCGTTGTCGACCGGCACAATTACCATAGTTTTCCGCCTCTGTTCTATCAGGTGGCCTCATCGGGCTTAGAGCCGTCGAATATTTCTTTTCCTTTCCGTCGCGAGATGCTGTCGCGCAAGTGTCGT
>RYWL01000056.1 GCA_003979155.1 Muribaculaceae bacterium | reverse complement strand
GTCGAGTTGCTGTACTTCGGGGATTTTCTCCTTCACAGCCTTAAGTATAGGAGCTATAGCTTTAAGGTCGCGGCTCGATTTATCGCCAAAGACCTTTTTAAGGATAGAGCTGAATGACATATATTATTTTTTCTTTTTTGTCGGTTAATAGGGTTAAGGCCACGGCATTGCAGGCCGTGGCGTAAAGTTA
Source organism: Muribaculaceae bacterium (assembly GCA_003979155.1). Taxonomy (GTDB): domain Bacteria; phylum Bacteroidota; class Bacteroidia; order Bacteroidales; family Muribaculaceae; genus CAG-873. The sequence goes on along the minus strand of RYWL01000056.1, from coordinate 9,475 downwards.
CGGATTTTCTGTGAGAAAACTGCCGTCCGGACTTATTTTCTGAGCAAGTGCAACGGAGCGGCCGATGCGCCGTTCGGCGACCGTATGCGCAAAATGCGGCAGATTGTCGGGGCGATTGCACGCGCGTCGACAATCTCGCCTACTGTCTGAGGCACGATTTCGGGCGCGAGTATAAACAACGGTGCAGTTGTGGCAACGACACGCTCCACATGGTGCGTGCGCTCGTCTTTTACCTGTGTGTTGAAGTCGTCGACTATTTCAAACCCGGGCGCCACGTTTATGATGAGGTCGCCGGCAGTGGCCACCACGGTGTTACGGCGCAGTGCCTCGGGCTGTTCGCCGGCATGACCGGCAATGACTTCGTCGACAGTAAACACACGGTCGACACCGGTCATCTTGCTCAGAAAAGCGGCGGCATTGCGCCTTACTTCGCTTTCGTCGAGCGATTTTTCTTTTAGAAGTTTATTATTGAGGAAGAAATGGCCGCGGTGATAGGCGCTCACATAGTCGCCATTGCCATATACGGCCATAAGATACATATTGAGCAATGAAATTGCCTTGCGGGTCGAAAACTCGCCGTGAGGTATGCCCCAGCGTTCATCTTCGCGGCGCGTACGCGACGAGGGAGGTGTCGCAGCAAGAAACAGCACGGTCTTGTCGAGCCCCACACTGCGGTCGATTTCATTGAAAAGCTGCTCAAGATTGCGGTCGAGACGCAGATATGCGTCCATCAGCTCCACTCGCGTATCGGAACTCTTGGCATACTCGTAAGGTCTGAGACTGTAGGCAATATTAAGCACATCGGTGCCGTCGGGATGCGTGCCGAGCTTCATACCCGATATAAGCCCCGAAGCAACGGAGGTGACTTCGCTGTTGCCCATGGGCGAGGCCGCAAGCATCTTCAGCCGGTCGGCACTGCCGCGTGGAAACACATATCTGAACGGATAGCGCCGCAGATGGTCGGGAAGAGCCGGATAGAGCGAAGGGTCGAGCAACGGTGTCCAGCTCATGGTGTCGAGCCGTGTGAGCAGGGGCACTGTGCGGTTGCGGGTGGCAATCGCCACGGGCATTTCCTTGTAGAAGGTCGACGAGGCCCAGTTGCCGGTTTTAGCATCGAGCCAGAGTGCGGAGTTGGACGTGTGTCCGGCCATCGCAATCGCCTGACAAGGGTCGGAAGCTACGGCATATGCCATGTTCACTCCGCCCGAAGCCATGCGCGACTCATCGGCAATAGTGGTAACTCTCAGCGCCGACGGCGAATAACCTGCCGAAGTGAAATTGCCAAGAATCGATGGGTCGGAAAAAACTCCCGTTTCAAGGAGCTGCACACGGTCATACCGTGTATTCGAACCGATACCCGATACCGACGGAGCGGCTCCGGTCATAATAGTAGCTGTCGCGGCTGTGGCGTCGAGCCCGGGACCGAAGTCGGCCGATGGTATAAATGCCGCCTCGCGCTCGAGCCGACGGAAACCGCCTTCGCCGAAGCGCTCGCGCAACAAATCAAGATAGTCGGCATCAAGCCCATCGACAACAATACCCACCAAAAGACGCGGCTGAGTAACCTCGGCCGTGCATATCTGTATGGTCACAACAGATGCCACCAGAGCCATAAGCAGCCCGGGCACAGAAGTGGTGTTTGCAATTTTATGCTTGATACTCAATCTTTTATTTTGCTTTACGAGTAATATATATGTACGATGCAGCCCGTAATATTTCCGCCCCTACAAGAGGCAAGAATGCCGGATTTGCCGACTGAGGAAGAAAGGGCCAAACGGCAAGTAATGCCAAAAGCACTGCAAAGTTAACAATTTGAAAACAATTAAGCACTATACTTGTTCGTTTAACAAATATTAAACAAGGAACAAGCAGGCAAAGCGGATTCAGCCACAGATATAAGTAATTGGGAGATGTCGCCTCGTGAACCGATATGAATATAAGGTATGTGAGCACACATCCGGCAAGGCCTAACAGCCCGAAACATATAGCATCGAACCACCGGCTCACTCGGCGACGCCTGATATCGTAGACAGTAAGGGCAAGCGCGAGCGCAAAAAAGAGCCAGCATACTGCCAAGGGGCTGAGATACCACGGTGTGGCATCGTCGACGGCATTGTCTTCGGGAAAATCAATCATCGCGAAACTGTGCGACACAAGCTTGCGGCCTCCAACCTCGGCATTGACAAGCATTTTGTCGAGCTCGGCAGGGGCAAATGTCATTTCGCGGCGCGAAAGCAGATAATCGATGCCGCTACCCAAAGCAATGTCTATGCCGAACTGATACCAGGGATAATTCTTGTGATAATGCCGCATTATGTTGCGGAAAGTGACCGGAATTGAGGAATTTGCCTCAAAAGGAGCCGGAGCAAGCCGAAGCGAGTCGCCGGCAGCGAGCTCAACAGCACGCAAAGGGCGTGTGGCGCAGTTATCTTTTACGTAATTATAGCGGTATACGGCATTCTCAGGCTTCACATTTTCTTTGAGCAAGTCAACAAGGCGGGCTTTCTGCTCCGGTGTGAAATTGAGCTCGTGAGCCATTGCACGCCGTCCGTGGTCAACATATGGCGCAAGAAACGACATGGCCGGACACTCCACAGCTTTGTAATCGGTTTCGCCTTTTACAAAACGATATATGAAGTTGGGCGAATTGAAATCGAACACGCCGAAGTTATAGGCTATAGGCATGCGCCCTTTGACATCAACAATTATTGCCGAATGACCTTCGAGTTCATAAATCGCCGAGCCGGGATAGATATTGACAAAATAGATTGTAGTGTCGGAAGCCTGCTGTGCGCGACACAAGAGCGCGCTAAGCAAAACAAAAAATACGAAAAGACTTTGTCGCAGCATCATTCCTCCTCCTTTTTATCATCGGCAGCACTTTGGGCAAGATGCTGACGCTCGCGTTCGAAGGGGTCGAACAGCGGTTTCAGCCCCTTTTCTGCAGCGAGTTTCAACAGATATGTGAAAGCTGCTTCACGAGTATCTTCTATCTCACAGTCTTTTACCGCCTGCTTGAGATTCTTTGCAAAGTATCCCACCTCGGGGCTCTGCGGCAAGCCGAACAGCTCCATTATTTCGAGGCCGTCGACAGGATTCTTGCGGTTGCGCTCCACATCTTTCTCGTGAGTGGTGCGGAATTTTTCCTCCACGAGGTCGAAATTGGCCAGATAACGGGCTTTACGGGCCTCGTCGCGGCTTGTGATATCGGCACGGGCGAGAATCATGAGGTCGGCGAGGTCTTCTTCGGCATAATTGGCCAGCCGGCGCACGGCGCTGTCCGTCACTTCATCTTCAACAAGTGCTATTGGGCGCATATGCAGCTCCACAAGTTTCGACACATAGGCCAAATCGGAGCCGAGCGGAAATTTCATGCGGCGAAAAATATTCTTCACCATTTTGGCGCCGACAAAATTATGATTATGGAATGTCCATCCGCGAGCCGGGTCGTAGTGCTTTGTCACCGGTTTGCCTATGTCGTGAAACAACGCAGCCCAGCGTAGCAATACCTTGTCGCTTGCTGCCGCTACCGAATCGAGCACAATCATCGTGTGATTGAAATTGTCCTTATGGCCTCGACCATCAACCACATCGATGCCTTTCATACGTGCCAGTTCGGGAAGTATTATTGAAAGCAGTCCCGATTCGAGCAACAAGCGCCACCCTATCGACGGACGGGGTGCGGCCATTATCTTGAACAGCTCGTCTTTGATGCGTTCGGCAGTGATTATCTCTATTCGGCTCGCATTACGCTTGATAGCGGCAAATGTCACAGGATGAATTTCGAATTGCAGTTGGGTTGCAAAACGAATGGCGCGCATCATACGCAGAGGGTCGTCGCTGAAGGTGATGTCGGGGTCGAGGGGCGTACGGATAATACGGCGCTTGATATCGCCAAGACCGTCATATTTGTCGACAACCTCACCGTAAGTGCCGGCATTCACACTAATTGCCATGGCATTGATGGTAAAATCGCGCCGGGCGAGATCGTCGTCGAGCGTACCGTCTTCTACAACAGGGTTACGCGAATCGCGATGATATGATTCACGACGGGCACCGACAAACTCGAGTTCCATGTCGCCGCGTTTGAGCTGTGCGGTGCCATAGCTGCGGTAAACTACCAGATGCGTTCCTCGGCCGAGACGGGCACCAACGGCCTCGGCAAGCTCGATGCCGGAGCCGACAGTGACGAAATCGACATCTTTCGACTTGCGGCCTATAATCAAATCGCGCACATATCCGCCAACAACATAAGCTTCGCGGCCGAGAGCATCGGCTGCGGCACCCACAGTGTGGAATATGCGGCTGTCTATTTTTTCTCTTAGATTCATTTGCCTTATTTTGCAAGTCGCAAAGTTACTAACATTTTCTCAACGCGGCAAATGCTGCATTTTTCACTTCAATTAACAAACAGTTAAGCCGCAGTTAAGCCGCTATTGCATAATATCATCTCCTTTTGCAGAAGGTACTCCGCCAACGGTAATGACCCCGCCATAAAATTTGAAAACATAATAAAACCCAATCATGAAAATCGGTTTCAGAATATATCATCTGCGACTATTAAGACTTTCCGCGGTGCCCTCCCATGCACAACCAACGGCCTGAATAACCAGTTTTTCGTTGATATCGTGCGGTCTACCGAAGGAAACAATACATAACATCAAGACATACACATGTAACCCCGACTACGGCCTATCGAACGGAGATTTCATCATCCCTACCGATTTAATAACGAGAGTGTAAATCATCGGAATTGAACGCGAAAATGAAGAAAAGTAAAATATCTGCGAACTATCGTGTTAAATAATCTTTTGACGTTTGATATGTTTTCTGTGCCTTCTGACGGATAGCAACATTTTGGTATTTTGTAACATTAAATATCTCCAGTTGGTAAATTTCTCGCGATTTTTTGCTTACCTTTGCAATATGAATCCGAAACTTTCCTCAGCATGGTCGTGGATAAGCCGCTTCATGTCGCCAATGACACTTGTGAGCCTTATCGTTGTAGCCTACATCGTATTTGCAGGCGAAAACACCGTGTTCAACAGCATTGAATACAACCGCACCATCGACAGCCTCCGCAGCGAGTTTGAGGCCAATCGCGACACTATGCTTTACTATAGAGATCTCAATCACCGCTTGTCGACCGACAAACACCTTATGGAACAAGTGGTACGCGAACAATACGGCATGAAACGTGCCGATGAGGATGTCTATAAATTTACAAACACACCACGCAGCCTTGAAAACTGACAATATTTTAAACAACATCATAGTCCCCGTGGCCCTGCTGCTTGTGCTGGGCGCCACGGCTGTGCCATTTTTTCTCCACGATATAGAATTGGCACGCACGACATTTCCATATATATTTTCGGCCGGCGCGTTGCTTCTGCTTCTGGCACGTCTCTTTACCCCCTACCGCGGTAAAGACCCCCAGCTCAAACGCCTTCACCGCATAGAATCATGGAGCGCTATTATTTTCTGCGTAGCGGCATTTTTCCTCTTCTACAATCCTTATCAGCTGCGCGACTGGTTGTCGTTCACACTTGCCGGAGCAGTGATTCAGATAATCACATCTATAGCAATTCCGCTCCGAGAGAGCAAACTCGCAGGCAAAAAATAAAGCTACGTGGCTAAAAAATTTGTTGAAACACCGCTGATGAAGCAGTACGCCGAGATGAAGGCAAAGCATCCCGACGCAGTGCTCCTTTTCCGTGTCGGCGACTTTTATGAAACCTTCTCCGAAGATGCAATCGAGGCATCGGAAATCCTCGGCATAACGCTCACACGTCGCGCCAACGGCTCGGCTCAGTTCGTCGAACTCGCCGGCTTTCCGCATCACGCGCTCGACAGCTATCTGCCTAAGCTCGTACGCGCCGGCAAGCGTGTGGCTATCTGCGAACAGCTCGAAGACCCTAAGCTCACTAAAAAACTTGTAAAACGTGGCATCATAGAGCTTATCACCCCCGGCGTGGCCATGGGCGATAATGTGCTGGCGCGAAAAGAAAACAATTTTCTCGCCGCCGTGCATTTCGAAAAAAATCTCTGCGGCCTTGCTTTGCTTGACATATCTACCGGAGAATTTCTCACTACCGAAGGCACTGTCGACTATATCGACAAGATGCTGTCGAACATGGCTCCAAAAGAGCTTCTTGTGCAGCGCGATTACAAAAAAAGAGCCTTGGCTGAATTCAGCCAGCAATATCTCTACTATGAGATGGAAGACTGGCTCTTCACCCTCGATGCCGCCGACGAACGCCTGCGTAAACAATTTGGCACAGCATCGCTCAAAGGCTTCGGCATAGACCGCATGCACTGTGCGATTATCGCCGCCGGAGCCACTCTACATTATCTCGACCTCACCCAGCACACACACACCTCGCATATAACCTCGATATCGCGTATCGACGAAGGAAAGTCGGTGCGTCTCGATAGGTTCACCATACGCAACCTCGAGCTTTTCGAGCCGCTCGACCCCGACGGCAAAAGCCTGCTCGGCGTGATTGACCGCACCATAACGCCAATGGGCGCCCGACTATTGAGGCGCTGGCTACAGTTGCCCCTGCGCGACCCTAAGCCAATAAACGAACGCCTCGACATGGTGGAGTATTTCTTCAAAAACACCGAGTTGCGCGACAACATGGCCGAGCAGCTTAAAACGGTGGGCGACCTCGAGCGTCTTGTTACAAAAGTGGCCTGCGAACGCATATCGCCACGAGAGCTGCTTCAAATCCGCAATGCCCTCCGTGCCGTGGTGGAGATAAGGCGCATGTGCCTCAAGGCCGATATGCCTCAGTTCAATGCCATAGGCGAGCAGCTCAACCCCTGCGAATCGGTGCAGGAACGCATAAGCCGCGAAATTCCCGACGATGCAGCAGGCACGGCATCGCGTGGCGACATTATTTGCAAGGGGGTTGACAGCGAGCTCGACGAACTCCGCGCAATCGCGTTCCAGAGCAAAGACTATCTTTCGCGCCTGCAAGTGCGCGAAAGCGAAGCCACCGGCATTTCGTCGCTAAAAATAGGATATAACAACGTCTTCGGATATTATATCGAGGTTACAAACACGCACAAATCGAAGGTCCCTCCCGAGTGGATTCGCAAGCAGACACTCGTCAACGCCGAACGATATATCACCCCCGAACTGAAAGACTACGAGGAAAAGATACTCGGAGCCCAGGAAAAAATCGAGGCCATACAGCAACGCCTCTACAACGAACTCGTGTCGGCTGTGGCGCAATACATCCCTGCCATGCAGCTCGATGCTTCTCTACTGGCCAGACTCGACGTACTCAACGCCTTCACCCGTGTATCAATAGAAAACCGCTACAACCGCCCTGTGGTCGACGATTCGCTTGAGTTGCAGCTTACCGAAGCCCGACACCCGGTGATTGAAAAGCAGTTGCCTCCGGGCGAGCCATACATATCCAACTCAGTAACGCTGAACAACGAAGAGGCTCAGATAATGATGATTACCGGCCCCAACATGTCGGGTAAGTCGGCGCTTCTGCGACAGACCGCACTCAATGTCATCATGGCTCAGATTGGATGCTTCGTCGCCGCCGACAATGCCAGAATTGGCGTTGTCGACAAAATCTTCACACGAGTCGGCGCGAGCGACAACATATCGCTGGGCGAGTCGACTTTCATGGTGGAAATGAACGAAGCTGCGTCGATTCTCAACAACATGAGTTCACGCTCTCTCATACTCTTCGACGAACTCGGCCGAGGAACATCGACATACGACGGCATTTCGATTGCATGGTCGATTGTGGAGTATATCCACGACTACGGCGACATGCACCCGAAAACACTCTTTGCGACACACTACCATGAACTCAACGACATGGAGTAGTCTTACAGCCGCATCGTGAACTACAATGTGTCGGTAAAAGAAATCGACGGAAAGGTCGTGTTTCTGCGCAAGCTCGCCAAAGGCGGAAGCGAGCATTCGTTCGGTATACACGTGGCAAAGCTCGCCGGCATGCCCCCGTCGATAGTGAAACGCGCCAACGAAGTGCTCGCGCAGCTTGAAAACAATGCTACCGAAAACGAAGCCGCGGCAGAGAATAGGGAGAAAGAAAGCGACGGAAACGACACCAAAGCGACAAAAACGCCGAAATCGCGTCGCGGAAAGGCCAGAATCTCGGCACCGGTGCACGAAACTGTAGCCGGAATGCAGCTGTCGTTCTTCCAGCTCGACGATCCGGTACTCAGTCAGGTCCGCGACGAGATAATAGGTGTCGACATCAACAATCTCACGCCTCTCGAAGCCCTCAAAAAGCTAAACGACATCCGTTGCATACTCACGGGTAAACATTCATAGGCCCTGTTTCATTATTATATAGATAGGGTATATCGTTTTGTCGCAAAAAAATAAAGAAACAGCTATGTCCATAACAATATCATCACCCCTACCCGATTGCATGGAACGTGCACGGCATCTGTATATTGAATCTTTTCCGCCGGAAGAAAGACGTCCATGGCAACAGATTGCCAAACCTGCCGACGGAACCGGCCCTCAGATGCTCATGATTGCCGACAGCGCCGGCGAGTTTGCCGGCTTTATCACTACATGGCATTTTCCAGCATTTACATATGTCGAACACTTTGCCATAGAGCCGGAGCGCCGCGGCACAGGAATTGGCGGCGAGGCTATCGCACAGCTCGTCTCACGCGAAAATCTACCGGTCGTGCTCGAAGTGGAGCGTCCCGACCCACAACTTCCGCTCACCGAACGCCGCATACGTTTTTATGCCCGTCACGGCTTCAAGATACTGCCGTACAACTATATACAGCCGCCCTATTCGCGCGAGCTGCCCGAAGTGCCGCTCATGCTTATGAGCACATCGTCATCGCTCGACCCGGAGGAGGTGAGCCGCACGCTTCACCGAGAAGTATACGGTGTCGGACGTTTTTAACTAATTGCCGGCAAACCTTTGATTATTGCCGTGTGTTTAGGAATAAAATAACTTAAACGCACTGCAATATGAATGACTATCAATCATTAATCAACAGCGCTCCTGAAGTCGTTGTCGAATTTTATGCCACATGGTGCGGCCACTGCCGCCACATGATGCCTGTTATAGAGCAAATACGCGAACTCATAGGTGATGATGTTCCCATATATCAGCTCGACGTAGACGAAAACAGCCAACTAAGCGAAGAACTCGATGTTGAAAGCACACCCACTTTCATCATATACCGCAACGGCGTCGAAGCATGGAAATTCTCCGGAGAAATCGACGGCAAAGTTCTTATCAACAAGATTCAGGAATTTCGTAACTAAATACCTGCCCTATGCTCATAGAGTCCACGTAGTGACTCCGGCACACCAGGTATGCTCTACCCGGTGTCGCAACTTTCGTCCGGCAAACGGCGTCCAGCCACACAGCGACACTGCGTCGGCATCAGACAGCGTATAATCGGGTACGTCTCTCACGAGGGCAAAATCGGCCACCTGGCCGGGCTTCAG
>RYWL01000055.1 GCA_003979155.1 Muribaculaceae bacterium | reverse complement strand
ATTTCTCTCCGAAAACTCACTTCTGTTAACAATCGTTTTTAAACAAGCTCTTAATCAGCATAGATGTGACAGTCGACGGCCACAATAAAAACATGTGCCGCCTCACTGTAACAGACAACGGCAAAGGCATTTCAGAAAACGCCGCATCAAAACTTTTCACACCATTCTTCTCCACCAAACAACCCGACCGAGGACTCGGCCTGATGCTTATCGCCGATATTCTCCGCGCTCACCACTTCCGGTTCTCGCTGTCAACCTCTACAGACACACGATTAACCTCGTTCGCAATATTAATGAAGACCTTGCCGTGAGCTGAAAAAAACGATTTCTCCGAAACATGCCTTTCGGAAAAGCTCAACATATATACACGAAATTTCTACAAGCTGTATAGGCAGACAAAGAATATAATGAGAAATTTACAATTTAGATAAGTAATTAATTTCACCAATCATCGTCACAGTCCATTTCAGCATCATCCAAGTCGTCATATAGGTCGTCCAGTTCATATTGCAAATCGTCATACATATCCTGCCTATCCTCTATATCATCCAGGCGGTCTTGGAGCCGGTCTATTTCGTCTTGAATGCGATAATAGCGGTTGGACATAGCGTCACAACTGTCGAGTTGCTCCTCGAGTTTATCTATGCAATCTTGCAGTTGGTCCACATCAGCATCATCAATACCATATACTCTGTCGCTGTCAATGATTCGCTGATATTCTGCTATCTTTGCTTTTGAGTGTTCTATTTCTCTCTGCAATTCCTCAATACGAGTTGCACATTCTGCATCATGAGCATAGTCGTGGAACAGCTGATATGGTTGGCTTTGCCGCTTAGGCTGTCCAGAAAACCAGTTGCATACCATATTGAAGAGTGCGAACTCGCCAAGAAAATTCCAGAATGACATATCGGAGTTTCTTTTTTAATGAAGTTTATAATGAGTGAGAACAGCCACGACAGGACAAAATACGCCGCAATTACTGAAGTTGAAATAATCAGTAATGCAGTAAGGAATCCCGGACAAGCGCAGCATACAATTAAAAATATAAGTATGAGCCAAAGTATTATACCCAACATACGTCAAGCGTTTATCCGATTACATACTATATGTCGGCTCCATCTTTAAGAGCCTGACCAATCCACGCAAAAGCGCAGAAAATAGCAATGAATATCATATATTATTGAGTTTAGGTATTCCGAGGAAAGCCACTATAGCTTTCACCGACAAAATTAGCGACCGTATTGGCAACAATTCCGCACACTAAAGCAAAATAACATTAAAAACACAGCGATAAACAACGGACACAAAACAACTTGTTGTTCCGTGTTCGTTATTTTTGTGATTATGTCAATGACATCATTGCATCAGGTAAATCTTGGTAGCAGGTCACTTTGTGATAGCGTACATATCGGTTGACATTTCATTAAAAAGTTGAGAGGCACAATCAATCTTAGCATTTTCAATAGCGTTGAGCTGCATGGATTGAAGCGAGCCTTTGGTCTCGGCGATGAAGAAATATATCACCAGTCAATGTATTGCGAATTATCTTCAAGGAATTTTACAAATTCCTTTTCAGGTAATGTAAGCTATTGTCATTGTCGCGGGAAAAATATGTCGACACAATGATTGCGGCTGCCATGAGTTCAGACAGAGGTATTGCAAGCCACAGCCCTCCGACACCGGACAGCTGAGGCAACAGTATGAATCCGGGAACCATAAACACCACGCCGCGCAGCAACATATATATAATCGAACGTGTAGCCTGCTCGCAGCTTTGATAGTAACCTATGAAGGAGATGTTTATGGCAAACGGAAGGGCACACAGGCCGAGCAAAGGCAATCCGCTTACTGCAAGACCATAGGCTTCTTCTGTCGACGGCAGAAATATTCCCGACAGCAAACTGGCCCCAGCCCACATGCCGGCAGAAATTATTGCGCCGCATATACACGCTGTTCGCAAGGCCATGTAAAGTGTCTTGCGCACGCGCTCCCACTGCGAACGGCCGTAATTGAAACTGATTATCGGCTGCGACGACTGCGCCACAGAGTTGCTTATTGAGAATATGAGAGGGAAAAGATAGCAGCCGACACTGAAGGCCGCTACTCCACTCTCGCCGAGATATGACAGAAACATATAATTACCCGTCACCATCATTATGCCTATCGACAGTTCGGCAATAAATGTAGCAAGACCGATTTTTACCATATATGCCGTATTGCGCACAGACTCTTTGAGCGAGGCCAACGACAAACGCATTCTGCAGAATTTCAGTTTATTGGAGAAAAACAAAAAATATGCAATAACCATAAAGCCGCCTGCAATGCACGACAGCGAAGTGGCTATCGACGCGCCTTTTATGCCCATGCCGAGCGGAAACACCATATACCAGTCGAGAAAAATATTGAGCACCGCACATACAATTTGCACGTTCATGGCATAGCGGGGCGAACCGTCGATACGGATGAGCATCATTCCCACACATTGAAAATAAAAGAAAACAAGACCCGGCAAGAGCCACAGCAGATAGTCTGTGGCAAGCGACTCGAGAGACTCGCTGCAGCCAAGGGCAAAGAGCACCTCTCGGGAGAACAGAAGCGATACGGCAATGACAACGGCAAAAATAATCGCACCCGAGGCAAAGGCCTGGGTCATTATCTGCCTTGCTGCAGATACATTGTTTTCCGACAGTCGGATACTGCCTATCACCGATGCACCGATGCCGAACATCAGACCGATTCCTGCACAAAGCAGAAACAACGGAGCCACAATGTTGATTGCCGCAAGGCCGTCGCTTCCAACGCCATGACCCACAAACATGCCGTCGCAGACATTGAGCGCCGAATTGAACAACATTCCCACAAGAGTAGGAAAAAACATGGCCTTGAAAAGGCTGCCTATCTTACCACTTCCAAAGTCGAGATTGTCGCGATTCATAGTTCCGGTTTCGTTATTTTGACTTGTATATTTTTGCAAATCAGAAATGCAAATATAGAACCTACAGTTTGAAGAGGGAAAAAATAAGAAAGAGCTGAGTCAATGCGACTTAGCTCTTTCTTTGCGTTGCCTTGGAAGGATTCGAACCCTCACAGGCGGAACCAGAATCCGACGTGCTACCATTACACCACAAGGCAATTTGTCTCAAGGAACTTTGCTTTTGCTTGTAGCTTTTTCCCTTTTGCGGTGCAAAGTTACGTCAAGTTTTTTAATTGACCAAATTTTTTTGTGATTTTTTTCATATTTTCCTAAATTTGCATCGCTCTAATGCGTACAGACAAACGCATCATCTGTTTTATTTCACTATCAATCAACGCCATGTCCTCTGATAAGATTGATGATAAAAAAATATCGTCTCCGGAGCCCGTCGGACGGTTTGCTCCTTCGCCGTCGGGCAGAATGCATCTCGGCAACGTCACGACTGCCCTTCTGTCGTGGCTGTCAGTTCGCAAGCGCGGCGGCCGCTGGGTGCTACGTATCGAAGATTTAGACCCCCAACGGTCAAAACCCGAATATGCCCGTCAGCTTGAAGACGATTTACACTGGCTCGGAATCGACTGGGACGAAGGCGGCATCGACGGCATCGGCGAGCATGGCCCCTACTGCCAGAGTCTGCGTCATGACTTTTACGAAGAAGCCCTTGCGAAGCTTCGTGCGGAGGGCGTGGTATATAGCTGTACGTGCAGGCGCGCTGATTTGATGGCCACTCAGGCGCCTCACGCCTCCGACGGCCGAATTGTATACAGCGGCCGCTGTCGTCCTGCCATACGGCCTCCTTTCAATGAACCTTTAAAAGAAAATGCCGCCGTGAGGCTTTTCGTACCCGACGGAGAGGTGACGTTTACCGATGGCATCCGCGGTCGGCAGTGTGTCAATCTCGCAAGAGAGTGCGGCGATTTTGTGCTCCGCCGTGCCGACGGCGCATGGGCTTATCAACTCGCCGTGGTGGCCGACGACGCCGCAATGGGCGTGACCGAAGTGCTCCGCGGAAACGATTTGCTCTTGTCGGCCGCCCAGCAGATTTATCTATACCGCCTTTTAGGCTACCCTATACCTGAGTATGTCCACACTCCTCTGCTCTGCAATGCCGCCGGACAACGGCTATCGAAACGCGACGCATCGATGAGCATGGAGGCTCTCCGCGCAGCCTATAAATCCGACGAAGTAATAGGCCAAGCCGCCCTTGCGGCCGGAATTATAAAGGAATACATGCCCGTGTCGGCGCAAACCCTTGTTTCGATTTACAATCGCGACAGCATTACACGCAGCATCTGCGTAAACTGCGCTCAGCGATAAAAACACCTATGACAAGCACAAATTTCAGCGAAAAAATTGCCGTGAAATGTAATTTGTGGAATTGGCGGATATTTTGTAATTTTGCGCTGATTTGTTAAAATATAAAACGTGGATACGAAATACATATTTGTCACCGGCGGTGTCGTATCGTCCCTTGGCAAAGGAATTATATCTTCATCGCTCGCCTGTCTGCTAAAAGCCAGAGGCTTACGCGTCACCATTCAGAAATTCGACCCCTATATCAATGTTGACCCCGGCACGCTCAATCCTTATGAGCACGGTGAATGTTATGTGACGGAAGACGGCCGAGAGACAGACCTCGACCTCGGTCATTACGAACGCTTCACCAACGTGCGCACTTCGAAGGCAAACAATGTCACGACCGGACGAATATATAAAAGTGTAATCGACAAAGAGCGCCGTGGCGACTATCTTGGCAAAACAGTGCAGATTGTACCCCACATCACCGATGAAATCAAACGCCGCATAAAGTATCTCGGAAACACTGGCAATTACGACATCGTAATCACCGAGATTGGCGGTGTGGTGGGCGACATTGAGTCGCTGCCGTTCCTCGAAGCTGTGCGTCAGCTGCGCTGGGAGCTCGGCAACAGTTCGCTCTGCGTGCATCTCACATATGTTCCCTTCATCGCTGCCGCACAGGAACTCAAGACCAAACCGACACAGCACTCCGTAAAAGCTCTTCAAGAGCTCGGCATACAGCCCGATATACTTGTGCTCCGCACCGAAAAAGAGATTCCGGCCGACATGCGCCGCAAGATTGCGCTTTTCTGTAACGTCGACCCTAAAGCCGTTGTACAGTCGCGCGATGCAAGCTCTATATACAAGGTGCCTCTCATGCTCCACGAGCAGCACGTCGACGAAACAGTGCTCAACAAAATCGGCGTGACAAAATCCGGCGAGCCACATATGGAGCCATGGCTCGCTTTCACCGACAAGCTCGACTCAGCCACCGAGACTGTGACAATCGGTCTCGTAGGCAAATACGTAGAACTGCAGGATGCCTACAAATCGATAAGCGAGGCGCTTGTGCATGCCACCACTTATGCCGACCGTAAACTCAAACTCGTGTACATCCACTCAGAAAAAGTAGATGAGAGCAACGTTGAGGAACAGCTCAAAGATATGGACGGCGTGATTGTCGCACCCGGCTTCGGCCATCGCGGCATAGAAGGCAAATTTGTGGCACTGAAATGGTGCCGCGAGCACGATGTGCCCACATTCGGCATATGCCTTGGTATGCAGTGCATGGTGATAGAGTTCGCGCGCAATGTGCTCGGATTAAAAGATGCCAACTCTACAGAAATGGCTCACGACACTCCCCACAACGTAATCGACCTTATGGAAGAGCAGAAAAACGTATCCAACATGGGTGGCACAATGCGTCTGGGCGCCTACGACTGCCGTCTGCGTCCTGGAAGCAAGGCATTCGAAGCCTACGGCCAGCAGGATGTGCGCGAACGTCACCGCCACCGCTACGAGTTCAACAACGAATACCGCGTACAGTTCGAGCAGAACGGCATGGAGTGCGTCGGAGAGAATCCGGCGGCACATCTGATTGAAGTTGTCGAGATACCTACGAAACGCTGGTATATCGGCACACAGTATCACCCCGAGTACACCAGCACAGTACTCTCTCCGAGTCCTATCTTCAAATCATTCATCAATGCGGCAATCGACTACCATAACGATAAGGCTGCAGACAAAAAGTAAAAACATCTTTTCGCAATGGATAAAAACACCCTGACCGGCCTTGTGTTGATGGCCCTTGTCATATTTGGATTCTTTTGGCTCACCAAGCCTTCCGAAGCCGATATAAAAGCTCGGCAGGAACAGCAGGAACAAGCCGCAGCAAATGCGCTCCGACAAGCCCAAGCCCAAAACGAGAGCACTGCATTCGTAGCCGGCGACAGTGTAGCTCTGACCAATGCCGTGCGTGCCTTAGGCGACATTCAGCCGTCGGGCGCCTATACATTCAGCAACCCCAGACTCAACCTCACAGCCGACAGCATCTCGGGCCTCACAGGCACTTATACCGACGAAGCCGGAAGCGTAGACATTCGCGACATTCTTGCCAACCGTGCCGCAATGACTCACGCCCGTCTTGCCTCTGCTGCGACTGAAATCAAAAATCTGATAGCCAACGTATCGCGCTACGAAGGTTTTGCAAAATTCCTCGGTGGCGACAACAAGGAAATCGTGCTCGAAAACGACCTTGTAAAGGTTACTCTCTCAACTCGCGGCGGCCGTGTCTCGCAGGTCGAACTGAAAAAATACACCACTGAGACAACACCCGAAAAATCTAACATTCTGCTCTTTCGCGATGCCGATGACAACTACGGCTTCCGCTTCAACACCGCCGAGCAGCGCATCGACACCCGCGACTTCAATTTCGTTCCCGTTCTCGAAGGCGACTCGGCAGTGACAATGAAACTCGAGCCGGTGTCTGGTGCAGAATGGGCAATACGCTATGTGCTCAATCCCGACGGATACAACGTGCGCATGGACATCATTCAGAAAGGAATGACCAACATGCTGCCCGGCAACACCTCGTCGATGGAGTTTGACTGGCATCAGAAACTCGGCCGCAACGAACTCGGCCGCACCTTCGAGGAGCGCAACAGCGCCATTCTGTATAAATATATAGGCGAAAGCGTCGACGAACTCGACTCGGCCGGCGACGACAGCAAGAGCCTCAACGGCCGCATGCGCTGGGTGGCATTCAAAAACCAGTTCTTCTCAAGCGTAATCATAGCCCGCGACTGCTTCACTTCGGCAGAGCTGAATTCTCAGGACATAAAGAAAGACCCCAACTTCCTCAAAGTGATGACAATGTCGGCGACACTGCCCTACACTATCGCCGACGGCACAGCAGCTTCGTTCGACTTCTACTTCGGTCCCAACGACTATCCGATACTCAAAAGTCTTGACGACAAACTCGGCTACGACGACGAAGGCCTTTCGCTCACACGCCTCATACCTTTGGGCTGGTCACTCTTCCGCTGGATTAACACCATCATCGTCATACCGGTATTCACCTTCTTAGGCTCGTTTATCGGCAACTACGGCATCATCATTCTCCTGCTCACACTCTTCATAAAGCTCATCATCTTCCCTTTCACATACAAGAGCTTCATGTCGCAGGCCAAGATGCGCGTACTCGCTCCTGAAATCAAGCAAATCAACGACAAATATCCCGACCAGGCCGACGCCATGAAGCGCCAGCAGGAGACAATGGCCCTCTACAGCAAGGCCGGTGCAAGCCCCTTCTCAGGCTGCCTGCCCATGATGCTGCAGATGCCGGTGCTCATCGCCATGTTCTCGTTCTTCCCCTCGGCCATCGAGCTTCGCGGCCAGTCGTTCCTTTGGGCACACGATCTCTCGGCTCCCGACGCCATTTTCACCCTGCCGTTCAGCATACCCTTCTACGGCAACCATGTGAGCCTCTTCTGTCTGCTGATGACTATCATCAACATCGTATATATGAAAATATCGATGCAGTCGCAGCCTACAAGCAACAATATGCCCGGCATGAAACTCATGCAGTATTTCATGCCGATCATGTTCCTCTTCATCTTCAACGACTATGCCTCGGGCCTCAGCTACTACTATCTGCTCTCGCTGCTCATCACCATTATACAGACCTACATTTTCCGACATGTAGTCGACGAGACGAAAGTACGAGCCCAGCTGCTTGCCAACGCTAAAAAGCCCCGCAAGAAAAGCGGCCTCATGGCTCGTCTCGAAGCCGCTCAGAAGCAGGCAGAGGCTATTCAGCGCCAGCAGGCCAAAGAAGCTGCAAAGCGTCGCCGCTAAACAACCGCGAACAAGCTCAGATTGATACACTACCGATTCAAAACCTTTTCATATGCAGAGAATTTCAAACCGCGTACAGGCGCTGGCAAGCTCTCAGACGCTGGCCATGTCGCAGAAAAGCGCCGAGCTGCGTGCTCAGGGCGTTGATGTAATCAACCTCTCGGTCGGCGAACCCGATTTCAACACTCCCGACCATATCAAGGCAGCCGCAGAGAAAGCCATAGAAGACAATTTCAGTTTCTATACCCCTGTGCCCGGCTACATGAGCCTGCGCAAGGCAATATGCGAAAAACTCTCGCGTGAAAACGGCGTATCGTTCGCGCCCGAACAGATTGTTGTGGGCAACGGTGCCAAGCACGCTCTGTGCAACGTGATTCTCGCCACAGTCAACCCCGGCGACGAAGTAATCATTCCTGTGCCGGCATGGGTAAGCTACACCGAAATGGTAAAACTCGCCGAGGGCCAGCCGGTGTTCATACCCACTGATATAGAGCATAACTTCAAAATCACAGCTCCCCAGCTCGAAGCCGCCATCAACGAGCGCACCCGTGCCATAATACTCTGCTCGCCCTCAAATCCGACCGGCAGCGTATATAGCCGCGATGAGCTTGCAGCTCTGGCCGATGTTCTTGCCGGACACCCCGACGTTCTGATTATTGCCGACGAAATCTATGAGCACATATTATATACCGGCGGTGAATTCGTATCGATGGGCTCATTCCCTCTCATCGCCGACCGCACTGTCATTATCAACGGTGTATCGAAAGCATATGCCATGACTGGCTGGCGTATCGGCTACTGCGCCGCCCCTGTAGAAATCGCCAAAGCTGTAACAAAGCTCCAGGGTCAGTTTACCTCGGGCGCCTCATCGATAGCACAGAAAGCCGCCGAAGCCGCATACACCGGCTCGCAGGAGTGCGTCGAAGAAATGCGTAAAGCTTTCGAACGCCGCCGCGACCTCGTTGTTCGTCTCGCCCGCGAAATTCCCGGATTGAAAGTAAACGAGCCCCAGGGCGCCTTCTACCTCTTCCCCGAAGTCACTGCATACTACGGCAAATCGGCCCACGGCCACACAATCAACGACTCGGGCGAGCTGGCCATGTACCTCCTTCAGGTGGCTCACGTAGCCACAGTCGACGGCGGTGCTTTCTGCACTCCGGGATACATACGTCTGAGCTACGCTACAAGCGACGAAAACATCGTCGAAGCCATGACGCGTATCAAAGCTGCGTTGGCCGACCTCAAATAAGACCGGCTGTCGCACTACATATAAGCCGCAAAACCATTATTCGGGTTTTGCGGCTTTAATTTTAGCAATAGTTTTTCTACCTTTGCGTAGAGAATCACAACTAATCTCTGCAACCCGGTTGCGTTTATAATTTCATATCTTTGCCATGTTAAATTATAAACCAACACAAATCTCGATATGGTATTTTTATACTCACTAATCAACATGCTCGCCGAGATGGCACCTTACCTGCTTCTCGGCTTCGGAATAGCCGGCGTGCTCTACGCCTTTGTGCCGAGCGGTTTTTACCGCCGTCACTTGTCGCAACCGGGAGTCCTTTCGGTGATTAAAGCAGCTCTTATAGGTGTTCCGCTGCCACTG
>RYWL01000054.1 GCA_003979155.1 Muribaculaceae bacterium | reverse complement strand
GTCGGCTCTTGCCTACGGTCCTCAGGGTGCCGGCGGTATAATCGGCCCCAACCAGACTCTTATATTTGACGTAGAACTTCTCGCAGTAAACGGCAAATGACAATCGCTGCCAAAGTCGTGGCTGCCGCTCTGCTGTCGGTGTCGGCTTCTGTTCAGGCTTTTGCAGCCGCCACAGATGCCGATTCCCTCAACGAGGCTGTGGCTGTGTTCGTTGCATCGAATATTAAGCTGTCGGTTGACAACGCTCTGTCAAATCTCGAAAAAACGGGCGTGAGTGTAGATACCGCCGTGGTGAAACGACTCATTCTCGCGGAGCTTGCCAAGCCTTATAATGAGGCGGCACACGATGCGGCAAACCGTGTCATCGACCGCGCTCTCACGGCGCGTGCTGTGGCCGAAAGCAACGATTTTATTGCTGCCGCCGCTGCAAGGCAAGGTGCGCAGCAGTTGCCCGACGGCCTCGTTATAGAGACACTTGTGCCGGGCACCGGTGCGTCGCCCGATGCAGAAAGCACAGTCGTTTTCCGATACACCGGTTCCTTACCCGACGGCACAGTGTTCGATTCGATTCCCGAGAGTGAAGAGCCCCTTGCATCTCCAGTGTCTGCACTGACCCGGGGCATGACTGAGGCCTTTCCTCTGCTTAAAGCCGGCGGAAAATATCGCCTGACTATTCCGGCCGAGCTTGCATACGGACGCGAGGGTGTGACCGGGGTGATTCCTCCCGACTGCGCGTTGCAGTTCGTAATTGATTTTATTGACATAAAATAACATAAGCTATTATGAAGAAAATAATTTGGGGCGCTTGCGCCCTCATGGCTCTTGCAGTTGCTTCCTGCGGTAAATGTGACGCAGACAAAGGCTCTTGCGCAGCCAACGACTCTATCTCGGTCGCTTACGGCGATTTTGCCGGCGGTATGATGCAGAATGAATTCAGCCAGTATGCAGGCTCGGAGAAAGCCCTCAGAAACGATTTTATTCGTGGCTTCCAGCTTGTATTCTCTCAGAAGGCCGACCGCAACGAGCGCATCGGCATGCAGGTGGCTCTCAACATGCTTTCCGAACTCGAGCAGCTCGAGCAGCAGGGTGTGACAATCGATAAGACCAAAGCCGTTGCCGCATTCAAAAAGGCATTCCTTGCCGACTCTGTTTCGGCTGTCGACGTACAGAACCGTATGGCCGCTTTCCGTCGCATGATGGAGGCTGCAACTGAACAGGCCCGTGCCGCCAAGGATGCCGAAAAGGCAAATGCTCCCGAGGCAATCGAGAATGAAGCCGCAGGCGTAAAGGCTGTGGAAGCCATTAAGGCCAAAAACAGCAACGCCCAGACACTTCCCTCCGGACTCGTATACGTAGTTGAGGCTGAAGGCACAGGCAACAAGCCCACTGAAGAGGCTACAGTCGTTGTAAACTATACCGGCAAGCACCTCAACGGTGAAGTTTTCGATACCACCGATGGTCGCGGTCCGGCTACATTTAATCTCCAGGGCGTTGTGCCCGGTTTCCGAGAAGGCCTCATGCAGATTGCCAAGGGCGGCAAAGCTACCCTTTACATCCCCGGCAAGCTCGGATACGGCCCCAACGGACAGCCTCAGGCAGGCATCGGTCCTAACGAAATGCTTGTATTTGAAGTCGAGCTTATCGACATCAATCCCACTCATTGACGGGACCTGCTTTTATGCCCCTAAGTTAATAATTACCCTTGATGCAGATTTCTGTGGCAAGGGTAATTTCTTTTTGGAGCGATTTATAAAGCCCAATCATATCACAACATAAATAAAGAAGACGTGAAAAAGTATTTGAAGCGTATCGCAGCAGTCGCCGGCCTTGTATTTACGGGCTGTACGTCGTATGCAATGCCTGCGAGCGGCAATGAGTTGAGCGTAATGCAGCTTAACGTGTGGATGGAGGCAAAGAATGTGGAAAACGGTTTCGCTGCTGTTGTCGACGAAATAGTGCGCCTCAATCCCGATATAGTCATGCTTTGCGAGGCTCACAACCGCGAGGACGCGTTTTATATTCCGGCTTTGCTCGACTCTCTGAGTTTGCATGGAAGGGAGTATTTTGCTAATGGAAGCACTCTCGACGTACAACTCGTGTCGAAGTTCCCCATTGTGGAGCAGGATATTGTATGGAATGAGCACAACGGCGTCATACGCACTACTCTTGACGTATCGGGTGAGAAGGTGATTGTATACACCGGACATCTCGACTACACCCACTATGAGTGCTATCTGCCGAGGGGTTACAGCGGCACTACTTGGAAGAAAATTGATGCCCCGGTGACAGACACAGATTCAATTATGGCCGGAAACGACTTGTCGCACCGCGACGAGGCTACTCGTGCGGTGATAGCCGATGCGCGACAGCATAGTGCCGACCTGTTTCTGTTTGGCGGTGACTTCAACGAGCCCTCGCATCTCGACTGGGGCGAGGATACAAAGAATCTCTGGGACCACAACGGCGCTATTGTGCCATGGAGCTGTTCGTCGTTGCTTTACGAGGCCGGTTTCCGCGATGCATACCGTATGAAATATCCCAATCCTGTAACACATCCCGGCTTCACATTCCCGTCAGACAATCCTGTAAAACCGGTCAACAAGCTTACTTGGGCTCCCGATGCCGACGAGCGCGACCGCATCGATTTTATATATTATATTCCGTCCGAGGGCTGGAGTCTCACAGAAGCCATGCTGGTAGGCCCGGCAGGCTCTATTGTGCGCGGCGAGCGTGTGCCCGAGCAGACTATGGATACTATTCTGACACCCATCGGAACATGGCCGAGCGACCATAAGGGCGTTCTTGTAAAATTCAGCTATTGAATAACAGACCTTAAGCAGTTATAATCTCGGCGATAAAAGTTGCCGGTCCTATAAGGTGGATGTCGTCCGCTCCATTGGGTGTGGGCGTGAACTCCACGGCAAGTTCATCGCGGAGAGCCTTGATTTTTGTTATTACAGGAGTTGCCACAGAAGTTTCAGTGTGCAGCATATGCCATTCGGCTATTGCTGAAGCCGTGATACCCGTTCCACAGGCGTAGGTCTCGGCTTCAACCCCTTTTTCAAAGGTGCGTACTTTAAGAATTTCGCCTTCCCGCTCGATGAAATTGACATTTACTCCGACAGGAGCAAATTCCTCAAGCCGACGGCGTCTGCGACCCTC
The DNA here is from genome assembly GCA_003979155.1 of Muribaculaceae bacterium. Taxonomy (GTDB): domain Bacteria; phylum Bacteroidota; class Bacteroidia; order Bacteroidales; family Muribaculaceae; genus CAG-873. The sequence continues at coordinate 6,644 of RYWL01000054.1, read as the reverse complement.
GTTCTCCACATCAAACAATTCTATATTATCTACCGGACAAACGAGATGTCGTGTTCCGGTATCAAGAAACCTGCCGTTTATATCCGGCTGAGGGTAGGTCACAATGTTGTCGACATCTTTCATTTTGAGCTTCACTTCAAGCGTATTGCCCATACGGCTCAAAATAGCGGCCTCGTGAGGGCCGTCTGCGGCGATAAATCGTTCTACGTGCAATCCGCATCTGTCGGCAAAGGCGACAATACATCTGCCGCCGTTGCCGCACATCATTCCGCCCGAGCCGTCGGAGTTGTAATACACCATTTTGAAGTCGTAGCCATCGGCAAGTTCGAGCAACATCAATCCGTCGGCTCCGATGCCGTAGCGGCGGTCACAAAGCCGTTGAATTTCTTCTGTTGTCAGAGAGATATTGCCGATGCGATTATCTGCTATAAGAAAATCGTTTCCGGCGCCCTGATATTTATAAAACTTCATTGAGTAATTTTCCAAGGAGTTTTATGCCTTCTACGATTCTTTCGTGAGACATGAATGAGAAATTGAGCCGCATTGTATTTTTGCCTCCTATGCCGTCGGTGTGGAAAAATTGGCCGGCAACATAAGCGACCCCGGCATCAAGTGATTTGTCGTAGAATTTCACCGAGTCGAAGCCTTCGGGCAATGTGAGGAAAAGAAACAGTCCGCCTTCGGGATGCGTCCACGTAACTTTTTCGGGCATCTCCTCTTTGAGCGTCTTAATCATAAGGTCTCGTTTGCTGCGATATAGCTCCACACTTTTTTTAAGATTGGCATCAAGGGCTCCCGAGCTCAGAAACTCTTCGGCTACAAATTGGTCAAACACCGGAGGACAAAGGTCGAGAGATTGCTTGCATACGTATATGCGGTCGAGAATCTGCTCGTTGGCAATAATCCAGCCGAGACGGAATCCCGGAGCCATAATCTTTGAGAAAGAGCCGAGATGCACAACCCTGTCAGGGGCGAGAGAGTAGAGGGTAGCGATATCACAGCCTTCGTATCTGAGCTCTCTGTACGGAGCGTCTTCAACGATAATGAAATCGTATTCGGCGGCAAGTTTAACCAGCATTTTTCGCTGTTCGAGCGAAATAGTCTCTCCCGAAGGGTTCTGAAAATCTGCTACGGCGTAAAGGAATTTGATTCTCTTGCCATCGGCCATACATTTTTCGATAGTCTTGCGCCACTCTTGTTCGAAGTCTTCGGTATTGTTTTTAGCGCTTACTCCGACAACATCGGCCCGATAAGACTTGAATGATTGTAGAGCGCCCAGATATGTCGGATTGAAAGACAGAATCACGTCGCCCGGGTCTATAAGGATACGTGTGCATACGTCGATACCTTGTTGTGATGATGATGTAATCTGTACATTGGCCACAGACACACCATATCGCCGTGAAATGGCCTCTCGCAGCTTTGTCACTCCTTGTGTGGCGCCATATTGAAAAGCAGAGGCTCCCTCTCGCTCCAATACTCGCTGCATTATCTCGCCGAATGAGTCGAGGGGAAAGGTATCGGCAGAAGGATATCCTCCGGCAAAGGAGTATATTTTATTGAGGTCAACCCGCTTGAATATATCCCTCACCGGCGACCTGAAGAAATTTCGGGTGTCCTCGGAGAACATCTCGCTAAAATCGGTAGTACTCATCGCAGCAGGCTTTCGAGTTGTAGCGACAAGTCTGTTTTGTCGTCACGATATTTCACTATCACAGGGGTGTATAGCTGTACTCCGCTGCCTGCCGAAGGCCCGTTGGTTATGGGGCGGCTGCCTGCCACGACCACAGCGCCGGTGGGAACAACGACGCGTCCTTGACTGTCGCGCTCTACATATTCGGCTTTTGTAGCATCGTAGACCGGAGTCGACGAATTGATAATCACACCGGTGGCGATAACCGCATGCTCCTTCACTATCACGCCCTCGTAGATGCCGCAGTTGCCGCCAATAAACACGTTATCCTCGATAATTACGGGCAAGGCTCCGACAGGCTCAAGCACGCCACCGAGTTGAGAAGCTGCCGAGAGGTGTACGTGGCACCCTACTTGAGCGCATGAACCAACAAGAGCGTGTGAATCAATCATCGTATCTTCTCCGATATATGCGCCAACGTTTATGTACGACGGCGGCATGACAACAGTCGACGGGGCAAGATATGCACCGCGTCGCACAGTGGTGCCTCCGGGCACAATCCTCACCTTATCGTCAAGAGTGAATTTACGAGTAGGATAAGTGTTCTTGTCGATAAATGAAAATTCGCCGCACGACATATCGCTAAGTACGCCGAGTCTGAATCCTGTAAGAATGGCCTCTTTGATTTCTTTGTTTACAACCCATTCTCCATTTATCTTTTGAGCGACCCTAAGTTCTCCGGCTTCGAGCCGGGTCATCAGTTTATTGAATTCTTCAAGCTTATCCATGTTGAGCGAGATTTAGTTTATTTATTACATTTGTCATAAGCAGCTTGGTCGAGGGTTCGCACTCGACAAGAGGCAGGCGCATTTCGTTTTTGCATAAACCGAGAATTTCCATTGCGGCTTTGGCCGGAATCGGATTGCTCTCTACAAAACATGCGTCGAACAAAGGCATAAGAGAACTGAAGATTCTTATAGCGCGCCGTTCATCACCGTTAAGTGCATAATGTGTCATTTCTGTCATCATGCGGGGTGCAATGTTGGAGGCTACGCTTATGACACCGTGCCCGCCGGCGGTAATAACGTCGAGCGTCTGATCATCGTTGCCACTGAGCGCTATAAAATCTTTTTCGGCTCCGAATATAATATCAGCGACTTGCTTCAAGTTTCCTGAAGCCTCCTTGATACCTATTATATTGGGAATCGAAGAAAGTTTTATAACAGTCTGAGCAGACATATTGGCCGATGTGCGGCCAGGAACGTTATACAATATTATCGGTTTGTCTGTAGAGGCCGCAACGGCTTTGAAATACTCATACATGCCGCGTTGATTGGGCTTGTTGTAATAGGGCACTACAACAAGATAAGCGTCGGCTGCATTGAGTAATTTTATATTGGCGATTGTGTGAATCAGAGAGTTGGTGCCGACTCCGGCTACGACCGGCTTGCCTTTGGCCATCGATATGGTAATGTCGAGAAGGGCCACTTTCTCATCGTCGGTGAGACAAGGTGTTTCTGCTGTCGAGCCTAAAGCTACGAGGAAATCAATCCCGCCGGCAACCTGACGTTCCACCATTTTCGTGTAGGCGTCATAATCCACTTCTCCGTTTTTGAAAGGAGTGAGCAATGCCGTAGCGCATCCTTTAAATTGGTCTACATTCATACATGGTGTGGTTTTATTCAAATACAATATCTTTAAAATCATGAACACCCGGGATTCGGTCGGCTTTTATGGCAGCCTCTACCGCACCTTGAGCAAAACCCATGCGCGAAAATGCTTCGTGAGTTACGGTTATACGGTCTACGTCGCCCTCGAATCCTACTGTATGTATGCCCGGAATCTCTCCGCAGCGAACAGATTGAATATCTATGTTAGTGCCAAGATTATCTTCGATAATATCTGCAAGAGTGCGTGCAGTGCCGCTTGGCGCATCAAGCTTGTGTATATGATGCTTCTCTATGATGTAAGGCGAGTAACCTCCGTTTACAGCCATTTTCTTCGTGAGATAATCAACGGCGGCAAACAGCAGATTGACTCCTACGGAGAAGTTGGATGAATAAATCATCGTTTTTCCGGCTTGTTCGAAGTACTGCTTCACTTCGTCTTTTATATCATTCCAGCCGGTGGTGCCTATTACGGTAGCTTTGAATTTGTCGGCAAGAACTTTGTAATTGGTGTGTATAGCCGCGGGAGTAGTGAAATCTATGCACACGCTTTCGGCTGCAATATTGCTGTCGAATGATGCTATATCCTCACTTACGCCGGCACATTCAATGCCGCGTTGAGCGAGCACCTGCTCTATCATACGGCCCATTTTTCCATATCCACTTATTACTACTTTCATAGCGACTTGTATTCAAAAAGATAATTATGAAATTCTTGTAACACTTCATCAAGACGGTTGCGGTCGATGACAAAACTGATGTTGTCCGACGAGGCGGCCTGCGATATCATGTACACATTGGTGTTTTTCAGAGATGTCACAGCCCAGCTTATAAGACTGCGCTGCTTTACCACATTTTTTCCGATAATCGACAGCTGCGATTTGTCGTTCAAGACTCTCACCTCGGCAATCTCCGACAATGAGGCGCAAACTGCATCAAGAGAGCCGGCGTTGTCAATCGTAAGAGAGATGTTGGCCTCTGAAGTTGAAATCAGATCAACCGATACCTTGTTCTTCGCAAAGATGTCGAATACTTTCATCAGAAAGCCCGAAATGTTAATCATGTGCGGAGAGAAGATGTTCATCAATACTATCTCCTCTTTAAATGATATCGATTTGACACCGTCTTCGACATCATCGTAATTCACGATTTCAGTGCCGCTATTCTCTTGATTCAGAGAGTTGAGCACATAAACAGGTATGTTTTTCATTACCGCAGGCTCGATAGTGAGTGGGTGCAGCACTTTTGCGCCAAAATGAGCCATTTCCGCAGCTTCTTCAAATGATATGCGACTTATACTCTGTGTGTTGGCTACACGTCTGGGGTCGGCGGTTTTAACGCCGTCGACATCTGTCCATATTTCTATCGCGCTTGCCGACACGGCCATACCTATCAGTGATGCAGAATAATCGCTGCCCCCACGGCCGAGAACGCTTGTCTCTCCGGCGCTTGTAGCCCCGATGAATCCTTGTGTAATGACAGCCTTGCAGCCGCTGTTGAATGCGCTTTCAATTTCGGCCGGAGTGTGGCTCTCAATCTCTGCAATTATAGGCCGGGCCTGCAGGTACTCGTCGTTGGTGACAATAAACCTTCGGGCATCGAGCCGGCATGTGGCGATACCCGATTTGGTGAGCGCATGCCCAATCACTATAGACGATAGTAATTCACCTTTTGATATGATGCGAGCCTTGATACGTGGAGTGAGTTCTCCGAGCACAATCACAGCCTCAACGAGTTTTTGCAATTCATCGAATTCAATGTTAAGGGCCTTGAGTGCCTCGTCCTTACATGCACAGCCACCGAGAAGTTCGTCGACAAGTTCGGCATGGCGTACGCGCAGCTTGTCGATTATCTCTATAGCCATGGTCTGTTCGCCGTACTTGGCTGAATCAGATATTTTATATAGGGCATCAGTCACCTTTGACAGAGCCGATACAACCACAATGGGTTTCTTATCGAGCCTGGAGCGTATTATTTCAATGGTACGCTTGATTGCCTCGGCGTTGGCGACAGATGTGCCGCCAAATTTCATTACTATCATATCACTGGAGTAAAGGTTTACTGTTTTTGATTCTTATAGAAGTGATAAATATCGACATATTGCTTCACTGCTTTGTCGATTTCCTCGAGCCTTATATGCTCTTCGGGGCGATGTGCCACAAGTATAGAGCCGGCACCGCAGAGAATGCGCTCTTTGAAGTTAGTGAGTTGCGGGGCGTCGCTTCCGAATGATACTGTGGTGGTCGGGAAGCCCGGCAGTGTCAGATAGTTCATTGGGCTATCGCCTCCAAGCGGCTCTATTTTTATATGATTAGAGGCAAGAGAGGCCATGAATTCGCTCACTTGACTATCGCTTGAAAAGGTTGTGCGGAAATAGACTCGACAACAGAGTTTGTCGCTTATGATATTCTGCGGATTGTCGCTTATGAGTTTGCCGATGTTGTAGCTTGTAGCACCGAGAACGGGGTCGTGGGTAAACTCTTTTTCTCTGAGAGCCGTGGAAAAATCAATGAATCTGTCAATTGCACTGTCGCCGTTTTCAGGATATCCGGAATGAAAACTTTTGCCGGTGACAGTTATGGCGAAAGCTTTGGTTCCTTTGCTGGCTTTTACCATGCAATTGTCGGTTGGTTCGCCTACGATAACAAGTTCTCCGCCGGGTAATGTCCGGAATTCCTTGGCTCCAAACGAGCCTGTTTCCTCTCCGTGGAGAAGCAGGAGACCGAAATCAGTTGCCCCTTCGGCCGCCAGACGACAGCATGCAAGATACATGGAAATTATCTGCCCCTTGGCGTCGCAAGAGCCGCGACCTCTCACTTCATCACCGTCGAAGGCAGGTGATATGTAGGGAGGCACAGTATCGAGGTGTGTGCAGAAAACAATATCTGGCCGGCCCCATTTGGCAAAGACATTAGCCGGCTGTATCGCATCATGAGGCATCGGTGCAAATTCCGCATCAATACCCTCGTCCCTCATGTGGGCAAGAAGCATATCGGCAAGTTTTCGCTCCTCTCCGGTTGTGGAGTTTATCTCCAGTATCTCTCTGAAAAATCTTAGTTCTGACTCTTTCAATTTATACCTTAGTTATTATTGTACCCAATAATGAGCTCAGTAAGACAAGGAAAGATTTTTAATCTGAATAGGTTGCAAAAGTATAACATTTTGCTTTATTTTCAAACAAGCCACAATTATTTAGATAATTTTTTGTGTTGTTGATGTAATTTCAGTTTTCTGTGTCGCTACCGGAGGATAGTTCAATGCATAGTGTGTAAAAGGCTATATATTCAAAAAAAATCCTCCGAAGCCCTATGTGAAATCAACGGCAGCCGCCACAACACGCTCCA
>RYWL01000005.1 GCA_003979155.1 Muribaculaceae bacterium | reverse complement strand
TACTTATCATGAATGAAACATCCCGTCCTCCCCGGCTGCGAGCAACATCCTCTTCCATTTTATCTTGCTATGGAAGAATGGATAGCGCGGTATCTGCCTCCCGACGAATATTTCTTTGCCTGGAGAGTCAATCCTACCGTGATTTGCGGACGTAATCAAGACATAGAAAAAGAAGTAGACCTCCCCTATTGCCATAGCAACGGCATTGATGTGGTGCGACGACGCAGCGGTGGCGGTTGTGTTTATGCTGACATGAACAACTGGATGTTCTCCTATATTACTCCAGACGAGGCAGTATCGGCCACTTTCGAGCGCTATACTTCAATGGTAGCAGAAATGCTGTGTTCGCTTGGCTTCGAGGCTACAGCCACAGGCCGCAACGACATATTCATTGGCGACCGCAAAGTAGCCGGAAATGCTTTTTATCACATGCGCGGGCGTTCGATTGTGCACGGCACAATGCTATGTGATTTCGATGCCGAACGTATGGCTCGCGCTATAACGCCTTCGCGCTCCAAACTCGAATCAAAAGCCGTACAGTCGGTTCCGTCGCATATCACCAGTCTTAAGAACGAGGGCCTGAAAATGTCGGTTGAGGAATTTGGCCGCTACGCCGTCGACTACCTAACCGACGGCTCCGATATAGTTCTCTCGGTAAAAAATATCGCTGAGATATCTGCGATAGAACAGACATATTATCAGCCGTCGTTTTCTTTTGGCATACAAAAATCGCATGAGAAAGCGCCGGGAAGTCACGAAATACGCCGACATGCACGTGTCGACGGTGCCGGAGAATTTGAAATTCTCATAACACTCAATTCCCGAAACGAAATAGACGATTTACGAATCACCGGCGATTTTTTTGCGATTGACGACGTCGAACTCAAACTTATCGCAGCTGTAAGGCGTATAGAATACAAGCACGAGGCACTTGTGGGAGCCATTGCAGCTATTATGCCAGAGAAAATAATCCGGGGGCTCGACAGAGAGACGCTTCTCTCTTTGTTAATTTAGCCATGTGTCACAACAATTAGACAAAACTTCATACAATATCAAAATACACCTTATTACTATTATGGAAAACGAAATCAAAACCACATGTCTGCACGACCGGCACAAGACATTAGATGCACTTATGGCGCCGTTCGCCGGTTATGACATGCCTATCGAGTATGCCGGTCTCGATATCGAGCACTGTGCCGTGCGCAACTCCGTGGGCCTCTTTGACGTATCACATATGGGCGAAGTAGAAGTCACCGGCCCTGAAGCGACACAATATGTCAACCATATTTTTACCGGCGACGTATCGAAAATGCACAACGGCCAATGCCTCTATGGCATGATGACCAACGAACAAGGAGGAGTCGTAGACGACCTTCTCGTCTATCGTTACAACAGCGACAAATATCTGCTCGTAATAAATGCAGCCAATATTGACAAGGACATAAAGTGGATTGCGACCCATGCCCTCGACTATGACGTAAAAATAGCCGACCGGTGCGTTGACTACGGACAACTCGCACTCCAGGGTCCCGACGCCGAAAAAACGCTTAAGGCTGTTCTCGGCATAGATGGCTCCAGCCTCTCGTTCTATACATTCAAAAACCTACCCGACGGCGAGATAATAAGCCGCACTGGATATACGGGAGAAGACGGATTCGAAATCTATGCCGCTCCCGGACGAATTGTAGACATGTGGGATGCACTGGTAGCTGCAGGCGTACAGCCCTGTGGACTCGGCTGTCGCGATACTCTCCGCTTTGAGGCCGGCCTCCCCCTTTATGGTGACGAACTTGCCGACAACATCACGCCGATTGAGGCCGGCCTCGGAATGTTTGTAAAACTCGACAAACCAGAAGGTTTCATCGGTTCCGACGTCTTAGCTAAAGAAAAAATCGAAGGCCCCAAACGCAAACTCATCGGCCTCGAAATAGAAGGCGGAGCCACCGCTCGCCACGGTTTTGAGGTACTCGACCTCGAAGGAGCCGTAGTAGGACATATCACTACGGGTTACAATTCCATCTCTGTCGGCAAAAACATAGCCATGGCACTTGTCGACGCCCGTTACGGAACCATCGGCTCGAGACTTCAGGTGAAAATTCGTCGCAAGACAGCTCCGGCAACCGTTGTTAAAAAAAGATTCTACACACCTAACTACAAAAAATAAAAATGACCATGGAAAAAATCTATTATCTACCCACTCACGAGTATGTAAAAATTGACGGCGAATTCGGCTACGTCGGTATTTCAGAATACGCTGCAAAGCAGCTTGGAGCCGTTACCTATGTAGATATGCCCGAAGAAGGCGACGAGCTTACTGCCAACGAAGAATTCGGCGCCGTAGAGAGCCGCAAGGCTGCATCCGACCTCTATTCGCCAGTATCCGGTGAGGTCGTGGAAATCAACGAAGAACTCGTCGACAATCCCAAACTCATCAATAACAATCCGCTCGAAGCATGGATTGTAAAAGTCAAAATCAACGACTTTGCAGAAGTCGACAATCTTATGGACCCAGCAGCATACGCCGAATTCTGCGAAAAAGAACACTAAGATATGGCCTTCCATCGTTATTTGCCACATACCGACAGCGACATACGCGCAATGCTCGACAGATGCGGAGCAAAGGACTTCGAAGACCTCTACAGCGATGTGACGCAATCGTTACGGCTTAAAAAGCCCTATGCGCTGCCCAACGCTATGAGCGAACCGGAACTCGACCGTTTCTTTGCCGGAATAGCCGCACAAAACCGCGAGATGACATGTTTCGCCGGAGGCGGATTCTATCATCATTACACGCCTGCCGTAATTCCGGCTCTACTTAGCCGTTCGGAATTTTATACAGCATACACTCCTTATCAGCCCGAAATTTCTCAGGGTACCCTCCAGTATATCTTCGAATATCAGAGCATGATGTGCCAGCTGACAGGAATGGATGTGAGCAACGCCTCGATGTACGACGGAAGTACTGCCACTGCCGAAGCCATGATAATGGCTGTGAATGCATCAAAGAGAAAACGTCGCGTGCTCATCTCTGCCACTGTAGCTCCTGCGGTGGCTCAGGTATGCTCAACATATGCTTCGTCTCTCGGAATCACACTCGAAGTAATTCCCGAGCACGACGGAATTACGTCTAAAGACGAATTAGAACAAATGCTTGGAGCCGGTGATGTAGCCGCTGTCATAATCGCGTCACCCAACTACTTCGGCATTGTCGAAGACTATAGTGGATACGCCGAGCTCTGTCACGGGCACAAATCACTGCTTATAATGAATTGCCATGCATCGGCCCTTGGTGTACTCCGTTCGCCAGGCGAATGGGGTGCCGACATTGCTTGTGGCGAAGCTCAGTCGCTGGGCATGCCACTCAACTACGGCGGTCCTGGTCTCGGATATCTGTGTTGCCGCAAGGCGCACATGCGTAAACTCCCCGGTCGTATTGTAGGCGCTACTACAGATTCTACCGGGCAGCGTTCTTTTGTTCTCACCCTCCAGGCTCGCGAGCAGCATATCCGTCGCCAGAAGGCTACCTCGAATATTTGTTCTAATCAAGGCATCATGACACTGCATGCATCAATATATCTGTCGCTTATGGGAGCCGAAGGATTGCGAAAAGTGAATGAAATAGGCTACAACGGCGCTCACGCCCTCGCGCAGGCTCTTATCGATACCGGCAAGGTAAGACTTGTAAATCCTGATAAGCCGTTCCTCAACGAATTCCGCATCGAGACCATAGAGCCGCTTACCTCCCGCACCGTCCTCGGAGCTCTCGAAGCGAAAGGAATACTCGGAGGTATTGCGCTAAGCGATAACGAAATTATCGTTGCAGTCACCGAGATGTGCTCCCCCGATGATATCGACCGATACGTATCTATTATCAAAGGAATGTAAGCCATGAACAAGAATCTGTATTCGCCGCTCATTTTCGAGCATACCCATAAAGGCCGCAAAGGCTATGCACTCCCCGATTACGGCAAAGGTGAAATCTGTCTTCCTCCGGTACTGTTGCGCAGCAATGCGCCTGAATTGCCGGAAGTCGACGAACCGACCGTAGTTCGGCATTACACCAATTCGAGCAACAACAACTTCGGTGTTGACACAGGCTTCTATCCCCTGGGGTCGTGCACGATGAAATACAACCCTAAAGTCAACGAAGCCATGGTGAGCCGTTCGGGAGTTGCAAATCTTCATCCGGCGCAGCCGGCATTGTCAGTACAAGGAGCTCTCCGCATTTACCGCTCTCTTGAGAAATATCTCTCAGAAATCGGAGGTATGTCGGAGTTTACACTCAATCCGTTTGCCGGAGCACATGGTGAGTATGTTGGCCTGCGTGTGGTTCGTGCCTATCACATCTCCCGAGCCGACGAAGCTCGGCGTAAAGTGTTAGTCCCCGATTCGGCTCACGGCACCAACCCGGCCAGCGCTGCTATGGCAGGATTTGAAATCGTAGAAGTTAAAAGCCGTCCCGACGGAACGGTCGACATGGACGATTTACAGTCAAAACTCGATGAGACTGTCGCCGCGATGATGATGACAAATCCCAACACAGCAGGCATGTTCGAATATAATATACCTCAGATAGCCGAAGCTGTTCATGCCGTCGGAGCTCTGATGTATTACGACGGAGCCAATCTTAACCCTATGCTCGGCATTGCACGACCGGGCGATATGGGTTTCGACGTGATGCATATCAACCTTCACAAGACATTTTCCACTCCTCATGGAGGTGGCGGTCCCGGCGCGGGTCCCGTGGGCGTTCGCAAAGGTCTGGAGGAGTTCCTTCCTAATCCGCGCGTAACCGAGCATGACGATGGAAGTCTCGCTATCGAGTTTGGAGAAGATGCCTTTGGTCGCGTCAGCTCATGGCTCGGCAACTTTACTGTGTATATCAAAGCATTGGCATATATACTCAGCCTCGGTGCCGACGGCATTGCGAAAGTTGGCCCCTTGTCGACTCTCAACGCCAACTATATAATGAATTCGCTCAAAGACCTCTATCGTCTGCCGATACCGGGTCCGTGCAAACACGAATTCGTGTTCGATGGTCTTATAGACAAAAGTACAGGTGTCACAACGCTAAACATAGCCAAGGCATTGCTTGACTACGGTTTCCATGCCCCCACAATCTATTTCCCCTTGCTATTCCACGAGTCGCTGATGATAGAACCTACCGAGACCGAAAATATCGAGACTCTCGACAGATTTATCGAAGTGATGCGCGAAATAGCGAACGCTGTAGTCTATTCTCCTGAGAAAGTGAAGAATGCGCCTTACACAACTCCCATCTCTCATCCCGATGAAGACGAGGCTGCGTTGAATCCGATTGTAAAATATGAAGACCTTCATCATGAAGCATTATAATCTGATTGTCATCGGCGGTGGCCCCGGCGGCTATGAGGCTGCTGCCTTAGCATCAGCTCGCGGACGGACAGTGGCTTTGATTGAACGCGACAAACTTGGCGGAACATGTCTGAATAAGGGATGTGTTCCTACCAAGTGCCTTTGTGCCGGAGCTGAAATAATATGCCATGCGTCAGCTTACAGCGACTTCGGCATCTCCGGCGAAATCCATGCAGACTACTCTGTGGCAGCTGCCCGTGCGGCATCGGTGGCAGATACGCTCCGCAATGACGTGGAGGCTTATCTTGCCGGTGTTGACATCGTCAGGGCTGTGGCACGTCTCGGTCGCGACAACACGGTGGTGGCCGGAGATGAGATTTTCAAGGGCGACGAAATAATAATTGCAACCGGTTCAGCTCCTCGTGCTCTGCCGGTCGATGGAGTGGAATACACTATCGACAGCGACGAATTTCTTCAGCTCCGCGAGCTCCCCTCGAGTCTGGTCATAATCGGTGGCGGCGTCATCGGACTGGAATTTGCATCGGTTGCCAATGCCTATGGCTGTGCCGTTACGATTATCGAATATATGCCCGAGATTCTACCGGGACTCGATACCGAAATAGCAAAGCGGCTACGCACATATCTTGCCAAACGAAATATAAAATTTGTATTGGGAGCGCAAGTAAAAAGTGTAGCGAAGGAAGACGGCAAGCTCACCGTTTGTTATGAGACAAAAAAAGGACCGGCCGTCATGCCTGCCGACTGTGTGCTCTGCGCCACGGGCCGACGCGCCGTGTTGCCTGACGGTCTCTACGATGCAGGAGTTGCCGTATCGCCCAAGGGCTTTATCGAGACAGACGACAGTTTCCGCACGTCGGCCCCCGGAATATATGCAATCGGCGATGTCAACGGCCGCTGCATGCTTGCACACGCTGCTTCGGCTCAGGCGCGCAAAGTGATGCATGTCTCGACCGACCATGGTGTGGTTCCGTCGATTGTTTTCACAATTCCCGAATGTGCGTCTGTCGGGCTCAGCGTTAATTCCTCCGATGGCCTATGTGCCGCAAAAGTTCCTTATTCAGCAAACTCTAAGGCGCTTGCTTCCGGAGAAGATGCCGGGTTGCTCAAACTCGTATACCAGCAGTGCGACGGTGTGATTGTCGGCTGTCAGGCTGTTGGCTCTCATGCCGGCGATCTTGTGGCCGAGGCGACAATTGCCATCGATGCCGGCTATACGGTCGAAAGGCTCGCAAACGCAACAATCAGCGCTCATCCGAGCCTCTCCGAACTGCTTACGGCTGCTGCCGTAAAGGCTTGCGCCGACCGCATCTGAAATACTTACCGACAAGGGCTGTGTTGTAACGACTAACAATCTACAGCACAGCCTTTAGCGTGTCCGTTTTGCAGCGTACGGAGTATGTGCCTCGGCTCAAAATGAAAACCTCGGCATTACTTCCGAGGCTCTTGATTAGTATGATTTGTTGTTTATATGCCGTAACGTTTCGTCGCCAATGCAACATAGAACATCGACCTGTCCAAACCTAATTACAAGTTCTTATTGTGGGAGCGCAGAAGCGACAGCTTCGAACGAACGCTCCATAAGATGCGACAATTCATGCCGTCCTCCTTCTGGAGCGTATATGGGTTTGTGAACCGTCAGGTGAATTGTTCCGAACCGAGGCAGAACAGTGCCACGAGGCATTACACGATAAGCTCCATCGATAGTTACGGGAATAACGGGCAGATTGAATTCCATTGCGAGCTGAAAGGCTCCGCGACGGAAAGCATGTATGCGGCCATCGCGGCTGCGCGAACCCTCGGGAAAGACAACTACCGACAGTCCGCCCGCCAGCCGTTTCTCTGCCGTTTCCATTGTCAGACGGGTAGCAGAAGGCGTGGAATTATCGACATATATATGACCCGACACACGGCAACTATAACCCACCAGAGGTATTTTTTCGAGACTTTTTTTCATCATCCACCTGAAATTATGCCCCAGGTATCCGTAAATTGAGAAAATATCGAATGCGCCCTGGTGATTGGCCACAAAAACGTAAGATGTGTTTTTATCGAAATTCTCGCGTCCGCTTACTTTTACTCGCACGAAATTAAGAACACAAAAAATTCTGGCCCAGTAATGCCCCGGCCAATAACCGAAACTGCGGCTCATGCCAAGCATACTGCCCACTATCGTAGTAAGTGCCGCAAGAATTGTGGCTGCCAACAGCAAAGGCATCGCTATGCAAAACTGATATATTCGATAAAAAAGTATCTTCATATTTTATAATTACTAACACTATTCATGCCGCAAAAATAGTAATTTTTTGCGGCATGAAGATAGTGCTTGTCTTATATTTATGCGGAAATTATATTCCGATTAAGTCGATGCTTAATAATCCGTCAGCTCTATACGACGCCACAGAGCATCAGGTATCATACGCCAGAGAGCTGTAACAACAGCCCAGCGGGAATCTATCACCGACACGCGGCTGCCACGTAAAAGAGCCTTTTCGAGACGCGGAACAACGTATTCGACACTCATTTCCATAGGGTATCTGCGACCATTCAGGAGTGGCGTGTCAACAAATCCCGGTCGGATATCTGTGACCGCTATATTCACATGCTGCTGGTGGGCCAGTTGGTCGATTGCCTGTAAATATGTCCATTGATATCGCTTCGACGCCGAGTAAGTGGCAGATATGCCGATTCCCTTTACACCTCCTACCGAAGTGATTGCAGCAATATGTCCGCGATGGAGATTGGCTGTCTGTTTGTAATATTTGTACGCGGCGTTAATTATACGAGTGAAGCCATATACATTCACGAGCACAGTCTGCTCATCAACGGCCGCATCAAGTTCGGGGTTTCTCCAACCGCATCCGGCAGCATAGAGCAGATAGTCCATACCGTCGATAAGTTCTATTAATTTATAGAAGCGTTCAACAGCATCCTGTGTGGTAACGTCGATTGTCAGATACTCAACTCGGTCGGGATATTTTTCCTTTAGAGCCTTGAGGGGTTCTTCACGGCGTGCGGCAATGCCTACGCGCCAGCCTAGACGAGCAAAGTCAGTCGCAACACGCATGCCGATGCCTGAAGATGCGCCAATGATAACTATTTTTTTCATTCAGATGGAGTTTTTTCAGTGTCTGCAGGCAAGCTGGAAACAGTATTTTGTTCTGTCGGAGCGCCTGACGTTTCTGTTATAACACCATTGGCTTTTTTCTTGTTCAGACGTTCGAGCCCGAATGTATAGCTAATCGAGAAACTGCCGGTAAGGGCTCCGTTGCGCGAGCCATAACCAGGTATGTACCATGGCTTGCCATATGACGAACCACTCTCGTGAAGTATTGAATGATATTTAACGGCCCAGCCGGCTGAAACAGGCCCCCATATTTTTACTCTCAGACCAAAAACGACTTCGAGCCATCCGGCAGTGGCGCTCTGCACAGGCATGCTAAACTCCGAACTCTCGCCCCAGTAGCTGTCGTTTACATCTACATTTTCAATGTGATATTTAAACGATGCGAAGCCATAACGCAGACCGGCATATACCGAGTAGTCTGGATTGGAATTATACAGGAAGTTGTAATTGGCTCCGAGCCTGAAGTATACACTCATCGGAGATTTATATGTGAAATTCATTCCCGACGGAGTGTTGGCGGCCGTTCCGAGTCCGAGTTCCACAATCGGTTTGTAGCGGTTGTGCAACGACAGCTCGACCCAAGCGTCGGCAATGCCGAATTTCTGGCCGAAAGCACGCATAATCGGGTCCCACACATTCACGCCAACCGTAAGTGCATGCAGAAGCGGATATTCCATTTTGGGGACCTGACTGATTACTGTCGAGTCTGTCCACTCCTCGCCCGTAATTGTGTCTACAAATATTGTGCGGCCTTTATCATCAAGATAGCTGATTGAGCCGGCACGTCGCTTGGCATTGATTCGTGATGTGTCGCCAGCCGTTTCATTCACGGCCTGCGTGGTGGTGGCTGCCGTATTTACCGGAGTGGCTCTGCGGCGCGGTGTCTGACCGAACACTACAGAGGCAGCACACAAGGCTATAATTCCTATTACGGCAATTCGTGCTTTCATTCTTCGGAAGTGTTTTCGTCTGTCGCGCCTGTGCGGAAATAAAACCGAAGGCGCTCTATGTCGGTATTTGTGATTGTCGAATCAACGACAACGACAGAATCGATAAGATGCCTTGTATACTCCACTCTTTTGATTTTATATATATACATTGCCCCACACTCCTGCGATGCAAAATAGGGATGTGAGGTGTAATCGAATGTCACCGTGTCATTAAACGCCAAATCGGATATATTCTCCTGGATATAATGCAGACACCAGCTTACCGACGGATAAGCATTGCGCATGGGGAGATATATGTTTGAAGCCGATGAAGTGCTCGGAGATAAGAGACTGTCGCCGGGCGCCCCTACACCGTGAATCTGCATCACCGAACCGATATTGATGCCTTTATCGGTGCCCGAGGCATAAAAACCTGCAAGAGGAATGGAGCTCTGGTTGTCAAGACATCCCGAAGTGTTGCAGGAAGATATTGCAGCAAGCAGAACCAATACAACTATGACAAAAAAACCGATTCTCACCTTTTTATTAATATTTCATCGAGTGATTTGCGCTTCTTTTCCGGTATGGCAGAACCCTCGGCAGGATAACCGACAGGCACTATTGCCACTGGCACGAAGTCGTCGGACAAACCAAGGCCGGCACGTAGCTTTGCCGGGTCGAAATTACATACCCAGCAGGTGCCCAGGCCTTGTTCGGCTGCGGCCAGACATATATGCTCAGTGATAATGGCGCAGTCCACATCGATATGACTATGGTTGTCGTCTGCACGCACCCAACCTTCAGCAGGGTTTCCGAGCACGATAACATATAACGGAGCAGAACTAATCCATTCGCGCGAATACGAAGATATAACAGCCTCGCGCCCCCGACGGTCTTCAGAGCCAACAATCATAAGCCTCCATGGCTGACGATTGCAGGCCGAGGGCGAAAGGCGTGCGCATTCGAGCACATATTCGAGGGTGTCGTTATCAGGTATCTGCGATGAATAAGCCCGGCAGGAGTATCGCTCCTGGGCCAGAGTCATAAAGTCAGTTTTCATTTTTATGATAGTTTTCACCTATTGTTTCTTTAATTTCATATTCATTGCGCTTTGGAGAATTACGCACTACGAGTTCTCCAACAAATCCTGCGAGGAAAAGTTGTGATCCCAGAAGCATAAGTACAAGCGACAGATAGAAATACGGAGAATCTGTTACCAATATATAATGCGCACCGGTGTGCATATTGTAAAGCTTTACCGCTCCTACAATTATCACAGACACAAAGCCGAGGAAAAACATAAGCGAACCGAGAAGCCCGAAGAAATGCATAGGCTTTTTACCGAATTTTCCGGTAAACCACAGCGTGGCAAGGTCGAGATATCCGTTCACAAATCGGTCGAGGCCAAATTTGGTTTTGCCGTATTTGCGAGCCTGATGATGCACCACTTTTTCGCCTATACGATTGAAGCCCTGAAGCTTGGCCAGATATGGAATATATCGGTGCATGTCGCCGTAAACCTCAACATGCTTCACTACCTCGTGACGATATGCTTTGAGGCCGCAGTTGAAATCGTGCAGATTGGTGATTCCGCTCACTTTGCGGGCCGTGGCATTGAAGAGTTTTGTCGGTATCGTTTTCGACAAGGGATCGTAGCGTTTCTGTTTATAGCCGCTCACAAGGTCATAACCATCCTCTTTAATCATGCGGTAAAGCTCTGGAATTTCGTCCGGGCTGTCCTGCAGGTCGGCGTCCATGGTGATTACGACATCGCCTTGAGCGAGCCTGAAGCCGGTGTTCAGAGCCGGTGATTTGCCATAATTGCGGCGAAAAGACGCTGCCTTTACATGCTCAGTATCTTCTGCGGCAAGCTTATGTATCTCGTCCCACGAATTGTCGTTCGACCCATCGTCGACATATATCACCTCATAGCTAAAGTGATTGTCCTCCATCACTTTTCGAATCCACGCGTTGAGCTCGGGGAGCGACTCTGCTTCGTTATATAATGGAACAATGACAGAAATATCCATATTATTCAGTAAGATTTTTTTGTTTAAAACTCCGGCGAGGCATTGCAACCTTCACAAATATAGCGACGAGCATCGATAAAATGGTGCCAATCACTATATTGAACGAAATTAATTGCGAAGCGACATCGACTGCCGACGGAGCCGGCATTTTAAGCTGCTGCTCAAATATATCAATAAGCATGGCCGAGTTTCCGGCGTCCTGCTCTCCGAGACTTTGTATTGCATGCTGTAAAGTCTGGTGTAAGAAGTCGGGCATACAGAAGCGTATGCCGGCATAAGCGACAAGAGCCGGAATGAGAGAGCCCAGCAGAAAAGTGGCGATGCCTTCGGCCCACAATTCGGCAAAACTCAGATTTCCGGTAGTCGCAACAAGACTACGGCGAAGCATGCGGTACAGAAAAAACGGCATGGCCAGCGTTCCGACCCACACAATGAGCGTAGCTGCAAGATAATGCAAGCTCAACCCAGTGGCCACTACAAGCACACTTATATACATGCTCATGTACAGTCCGTTTCGGGCTGCCCGGGTATGAATTGGCTGCGAAGGCTTTTGTTCCATATCTTTGTTGAGATAATTCAATTGACAAAGTTACGAATTTTCCTTCACCCGACGTCTATTTGTAATTCATATTTGTTATATATTTGTATCCGGATTTGTCATTGCGATGCATACAGCAATCCGACGTTAACTAACATAAACATATTTATATAATAATTCTCATCATTATGAAAGGACGAAATCTTTTGCTGACAGGTATTGTAAACCTGATTATTGGTATTCTACTTATACTTTTCCGCACATCCTTGTCGAACGGACGCCTTGTGATTCTTATCGGAGCGGTTTTTCTTGTTGCCGGCGTAATCAATATGACTGTCTTGCTAGGTTCTCGCGACAAAAATGGACAAGTGCGTTCGGGTGTATTTGGCACCACGTTCGGCTGGATCGCAAGCACCGCGGCCGTAGTCATGGGGCTGGCTATGATTATTTTCTGCAACGACTTTGTGGCGATAATGGGATTCGTCTTTGGTGTCCTCATTCTTTTTGCCGCCCTGTTTCAGCTCATCCTGCTCATATTTGGTTCTCGTCCGATAGCGCTTTCACCGTGGTTCTATCTTGTTCCGGCCGCCCTCGTAGGAGCTGCTATATACATTATACTTAACACACCCGAAAATGCCAATCACGATACCGTGATGATAATAACGGGGATTTCGTTCATCGTATTCGGTGCGTTCACCATCATCGAGGGAGCCGCAATCGGACAGGTAAACAGACAGTCACGCATTATGCAGAAGCATGACGAGCGTGGGGTTGCTAAAAATGAGATTACAGAGGCTACAGCCGAACCGACAGAGGTAAAAACCGAAGACGAAGACCACGACAAAATCTAAATCAGAAATGCCTTAGTTTTGGCTTCGGGAGGGAATTCGCGACCCAAAATTGCCGTTTTTTTGAGTTTTGCACTACGAAAATCAAAAAAATTGCAATTTTGGGCTTTACTTTTATGCTTGAATGAAAAATAATTACGATATTTGCACCGCAAAACGGATTGGGGGAATAAAAACGGCCCTGAAAACGTTTCTCTAAAAAATAAACATAAAAATCACATAACAATGACTAAAGCTGATATCGTCAACGAAATTGCTCGTACAACCGGCCTCGAGAAAGCTGCCGTACTCGCAACTATCGAAAACTTCATGGAAATCGTAAAGGAGTCGCTAGCTTCTGGCGAAAACGTTTACCTCCGCGGATTTGGTAGTTTTATCGTCAAGACTCGCTGCGAAAAAACTGCGCGAAACATTTCCAAGAAAACCACTATCGTCATTCCCGAACACAAGATACCCGCTTTCAAGCCTGCACGTGTATTCATGAACGAAGTTAAGGAACGTCAGTAATCCTGTCTTCACGACTTGAAAACGTATATTTTTTGTTCAACCTCATACTAAATAACATATTTACTAATTTCTAAAGCGTAACTCAAATGCCCAGCGGAAAGAAAAGAAAAGGCCACAAGATGGCCACTCACAAGCGCAAAAAACGTCTGAGAAAAAACCGTCATAAGAAGAAGTAAGCAGAGATTTGCCCCTCTGTCTCAACAGACTGCCAGGCAGTCATTGTCGGTATTGGTCTGTTGAACCACTTCGGAATATAATGTTTTTTTCGCACGCGACATACCGTGCCGTCATTTAACGCTTACATAAACAAGAACAAAATTCAGGTCGCCTCTCCGACCGAGCGACGATTCTGAAGTTTTGTTCTTTGTTTTTTGTAGACACGGTCTGTCGCCAACCCTTAATCTCATCCCCATAATTAATGATGAAAAGCGAACTGATAGTAGACGTGCAGCCTGCAGAAGTTTCTGCCGCCCTACTCGAAGACGGACGTTTGGTAAGTCTTCAGAAAGAGGCAAGAAACATTCAGTATTCAGTCGGCGACATTTATCTGGCAAAGGTAAAAAAACTGATGCCGGGTCTTAATGCCGCTTTCGTCAACGTGGGGTATGAAAAAGATGCATTCCTGCATTATCTCGACCTCGGCGCACACTTTGCCACATACGCCGAGTTTCTGAAACAACTTTTTGCCGACCGCAAACGCCTCCCCAAACTGTCGCAGTTCAAACCTCTCCCCGATATCGACAAGCATGGTTCAGTTTCCGAGGCGCTTACTCCCGGTCAGGAATTGCTCGTGCAGATTGTCAAAGAGCCGATTTCATCCAAAGGCCCGCGCCTTACCACTGAGATTTCATTTACCGGCCGTTATCTGGTTCTCACTCCCTTCGCCGACAAAATTTCCATATCGCAGAAAATCAAATCGCCGGAGGAAAAGATACGTCTGCGTCAACTGATTGACAGCATCAAGCCCCGTAATTTCGGAGTTATAGTCCGCACATCTGCCGAAGGCAAAAAGGTGGCAGAGCTCAACCATGAACTGAAGAGCCTAATACAGGCTTTCGAAGAAGCTTGCGCAAAAGCTCAGCGCTCACAGTCGCCGGCTCTCGTTTTTGAGGAACAAAACCGTGTCGTGGGTATTCTCCGCGACGTTTTCAGCCCTTCATTCGAAAATATTCATGTAAACGACTCAGATACATACGACCAGTTGCGCAAATATGTGAATCTTATTGCTCCCGACAGGTCTGATATAGTAAAACTCTACCAGAAGGATGCGCCAATATTCGACAATTTCAGCGTAACAAGGCAGATTAAATCGTCCTTCGGCAAAACTGTGTCTTTCAAATCTGGCGCTTACATAATCATTGAGACCACAGAGGCGCTTCACGTAATTGATGTTAACTCAGGCAACCGCTCCAAGGCCGGAAACGACCAGGAGACAAACGCGCTTGAAGTCAATCTGAGGGCAGCCGACGAGATTGCCCGACAATTGCGTCTGCGCGATATGGGCGGCATCATTGTCGTCGACTTTATCGACATGGCAAAAGCAGAGCACCGGCAAGAGCTCTTCGAACATATGCGCGAAGTCATGGCAAACGACCGCGCACGACACAATATATTGCCGCTCAGCAAATTCGGACTTATGCAAATCACGCGTCAGCGCGTGCGTCCGGCTCTCGACGTTCGTGTCAACGAGCAATGCCCCTCATGTGGCGGCAAAGGCGAGGTCGGCCCTTCGATTCTTTTCACCGATACCCTGTTCGACAAACTCGAGTACATGGTGAAAAATCTCGGTATGCGCGACTTCATCATGTACGTGCACCCATTTGTCGAGGCTTACCTTAAGAAAGGTCTTTTCCATACAATATACGGCTCGTGGCGGAGTAAATTAGGACGTTGTTTCAAAATCATGCCCGACGAGTCAATGGCATATCTGCAGTATCGCATCGTCGACAAAGACCGAAATGAAGTTATCGTCCGCGACGAAAAGGACGAAGGACACTCCAGTGCGTCGAAAACTGCCGACAAACGCAAGCGAAGCGAAGAAATTGTATCAGACGATGCTGATGCCAAATCTGCGTCTAAGACAAAACAGACAGCAAAACAAGTTCAGAAACAAACCGACGACACAGCTGCCGCCGCAACGCCACAGACAAAGGCAAAGCAGGCTCAACCCAAAGCCAAGCCTGCCGAGAAGCAGGCTGCAGCTGAGCAGAAGCCAAAACAGGAAAAGAAACTGCTTAAAGCGCCGGCTGACACAGCCGCCTCCGAGATACAACAGTCCGTTCGCGCCGAGAATAAAAATCTTCCGGTCGTAACGACAAAGGCAAACGATGAAAACGTGCCTGCTGCCGACACCGACGAAGACCTATTTAGGGAACTATTGCCGGCAAGCACTGCGGAGTCGACTAACGACACCACATCGCCTAAAGATTTACCCGTCGATGCAGACGACGATACGGAAATCGACAGTCTGTCGGAAACGGATTCGCAATCTGCAGCAAGCGTTAGCGAAGGCAAATCACCGGCAAAGAAACGTCGCCGCCGTCGCCGAAAACCGGCCAATGCTTCGGAAGAGACAACCGCGACAGACAACACATCTTCACAGGAATAAATCTTTTATACCCCTTTAAATGCGTTCCTCGATACGGGGAGCGCATTTTTTAAAACACTCTTAAGATGAAAAAAGTAAAATGCTGGATAGAAGCTATGAGATTGCGTACTCTGCCGGTATCAGTAGCCGGAGTGATCATGGCTATAGGCTACAATATATCGACTGGAACTCTCAAATGTCTACCGGTTCTGCTCTGCCTCGCATTTGCCGTGCTTTGTCAGATTGCTTCAAATTTTGCCAATGAGTACTACGACTATAAAGCCGGACGCGACCGCGTAGGACGTGAAGGCCCACGGCGAGGTGTGACAGAAGGCGACATTGCTCCGAGAGCGATGAAATTTGCCATTTTCGCAGTTCTTGCCGCAGCGGCTCTCATTGGTCTTTCGCTCACTTGCTGGGGCGGTCTGTGGCTTATCGCCGCAGGTATACTCATCGGGGTGGGAGCTCTGGCCTACAGCACCGGCCCGTGGCCATTATCGACGCACTGCCTCGGCGAAGTCGCTGTGATAATTTTCTTTGGAATCATACCCGTAAATCTCACTTATTATGTCCAGGCACTGCAGTGGTCGCCGGCAGTAGCTGCAGGTTCGCTCGCATTAGGCCTAATGGGTGCCAATGTCCTCATTGTAAACAACTATCGCGACATCGACGACGATAAAGCCGTGGGCAAACACACACTCGCTACAGTTTTCGGACGCAAGGCAATGCTTGCCCTTTATATATTCAATACCATTGCCGCATCGCTTCTTACACTGAGCCAATGGTATGCTAAAGGACCGATGTGGACTATCGTGCCCTCGCTTTATACAGTTTTCTCCATACAGATTGCATTTTCAATGCGACATGCCGAGGGTGCACGCCTCACACCTTTTTTAGGAAAAACCGCCATACTTATGCTCGCATACTCGATATGCTTTCTTATTATGGAAGCAGTGGCATAACCCCTCAGTCGCATTACATAATTATTGTCGAACTGGCTCTAAATAATTGGGCGCGTTTTTTTGTTCCGGCAATTTTACTTTTTCGTTATGCCACATTCTGATTGTCAATACATTGTAATTATTCCCCAATAATTTAATAAAACTCTTTGGCGCAAGTGGATTTTTTTTGTTAATTTTGCGGACAGAAAACCAAGACATATCACACCAATGGTCGTTTTTTTTACCAGTAACGATGGCCGTGTCTATGCTGTAGACACCAACCATTCATTCGAATCCGAAGAGATAGAACGTCTCAACTGGCTATTTGGAAATGCACATCCTCTGGCAGAGGGTGCGCACCTCCCCGGCTCTTTTGTCGGCCCGCGCAAAGAGATGATTACTCCCTGGAGCACCAATGCCGTTGAGATTACTCAGAACATGGGCCTCGGCGGCATTTCGCGTATAGAAATGTTCATACCCGCAGGCGATAAGCCTAAGTATGACCCGATGCTTCAGACAGTTTATACCAATCCCGGAGCAGACGTATTCTGTATCAATGCAAAACCGGCTCCACAAGAGCACATTGCCGATATTCATGAATACAATCAGCGCGAAGGCCTTGCCTTGAGTGCCGAAGAAGAGGAATACCTCAACGGCCTTTCGAAGCGCCTCGGCCGTCTGCTCACCGATAGCGAAGTTTTCGGTTTTTCACAAGTAAACTCCGAGCACTGCCGTCACAAAATTTTCAACGGCACATTCATTATCGACGGAGAAGAGAAACCCACATCGCTTTTCCAGCTAATCAAGCGCACCAGCAAGGTCAACTCCAAAGGCCTTGTGTCGGCATATAAAGATAATGTAGCTTTTGTTGAAGGGCCCGATGTGTATCAGTTCGCACCAGAGTGCGGCGACAAGCCCTCGTATTTCAGCGAACGCAAGATAAATACCGTTCTCTCGCTCAAAGCCGAGACCCACAACTTCCCTACTACCGTGGAGCCGTTTAACGGCGCTGCCACAGGTAGCGGCGGCGAAATACGCGACCGTCTCGGAGGTGGCCGTGCGTCACTGCCCCTTGCCGGCACTGCTGTTTATATGACATCTTATCCTCGCTTCGATGGCTACACCCGTGACTGGGAAAGTGGAATAAGCCCTCGCCCGTGGCTTTACCAGACACCTGCCGACATCCTCATCAAGGCGTCAAACGGCGCTTCTGATTTCGGCAATAAATTCGGTCAGCCTCTTATTTGCGGCTCGCTCCTCACCTTCGAGCACGCCGAAGGCCCACGAATTTACGGCTATGACAAAGTGATAATGCTTGCCGGTGGCGTAGGTTATGCTACGGCCGACCAGGCTATCAAAGGCGAGCCCTCTGCCGGACAATCGGTCGTTCTCACCGGTGGTGATAATTACCGCATCGGCATGGGTGGTGGCGCAGTATCTTCAGTAGATACAGGCCGCTATGCAGGCGCCATAGAGCTTAACGCAGTTCAGCGCGCCAATCCCGAGATGCAGAAGCGTGTCGCCAACCTCATTCGCGCCCTCGCCGAAAGCGAGTCGAACCCCATTGTATCTATTCACGACCATGGTGCCGGCGGTCACTTGAACGCTCTCTCGGAACTGATTGAAAGTACCGGCGGCAACATCAATATAAATGCACTCCCGATTGGCGACCCGACACTTTCCGACAAGGAAATAATTGGCAACGAGAGTCAAGAACGCATGGGCTTTGTAATCAATCCCGAAGACATACCTCTTGTTGAACGCATCGCTCAGCGCGAGAGAGCCCCCATGTATGTTGTAGGCGAGACCACCGATGACAAACGCCTCCACTTCGGCCGTAAAGACGGAGAGGCTGCCATTGATTTGGCCGTAACAGACATGCTTGGCAATCCTCCCAAGACTGTTATCACAGACAACACTACAAAGCCCGTATTTGGCGAGGCTGCCTATGAGCAGGAAAAAATCTCGGAGTATATCGACCGCGTATTAAGTGTCGATGCCGTTGCCTGCAAAGACTGGCTAACCAACAAGGTTGACCGCAGCGTCACCGGCCGCGTGGCCCGTCAGCAGTGTCTCGGACGTCTTCAGCTCCCCTTGAGCGATTTCGGTGCTGTGGCACTCGATTATCGCGGACGCTCAGGCATAGCCACATCAATCGGCCATGCTCCCCAGATAGCACTCGTCAACCCCGAGGCCGCATCGCGTCTCGCCGTTGCCGAAGCACTCACAAACATCGTAGGTGCCGGAATCGCCGGAAACATCTCGAAAGTGTCTCTCAGTGCAAACTGGATGTGGCCGTGCAAAAACCAGGGCGAAGACGCCGCTCTTTACCGTGCAGTAGAGTCTTGCAGCGATTTTGTCTGCAGCATCGGATGCAACATACCCACCGGTAAAGACAGCCTTTCGATGACCCAGAAATACCCCGACGGAACAAAAGTTACGGCACCAGGCACAGTAATCATATCTGCATCGGCAGAACGCCGTGCATGCACGCTGAAGCCTACCCCGGTGCTCAACCCCACGCTTAATTCCACAATATATTATATCGATTTTAGCTCATGCAAGCTTGCTCTGGGAGGCTCGGCTCTGTTCCAGACTCTAGGCAAAGCGGGTGGTGTAACTCCCGATGTCACTGATCCGGCATATTTTGCAAAAGCATTCAATACTGTCAACGCCATGGTTAATGCCGACGTTGTGGAAGCAATCCACGACGTTAGCGCAGGCGGCCTTGTGACGGCACTTCTCGAAATGTGCTTCGCCAACACCAAAGGAGGCCTGAACATGTACACCGACGGCTTCTCCATATATGGAGAAAACGACCTTGTGAAGATTCTTTTTGCAGAAAACCCGGCTGTCTTGATTCAGGTTACAGACCGCATGAAGGAGCGCGCCGAAGCTATGCTCGACAGGGCTCATCTGCGCTACTTCCCCGTGGCATCGCCCTCGAAAGAGAATGTTCTCACTATCACACATACCGACAACCGCGCAATCCTCATATCTATTCCGGCAGCCCGTCGCCGCTGGTTCGAACCGTCGTTCCGTTTCGACCTGCTCCAGACAGCGCCAGAATGCGCCGAAAGCCGTTTCGAAAACTTCGACAAGCAACCGCTCGTGTTCCGTATGCCCGCAGGCTTCGAAGGCACATTCGACAGTATGAAGATTTCGCCTCGCCGTCGTACTAAATCGGGTGTCAAAGCAGCTATTATCCGTGAAAAAGGTGTGAATGGCGATCGTGAAATGGCATACTCTCTGCATCTTGCCGGCTTTGATGTAAAAGACGTGCATATGACCGACCTTATGAGCGGCCGTGAGACCCTCGACGACATAAGCATGATAGTATTCTGCGGCGGTTTCTCAAACAGCGATGTACTCGGCTCTGCAAAGGGCTGGGCAAGCGGTTTCAAATGGAACGAGACCGCTCGTGCCACTCTCGAGCGCTTCTATGCGCGTCCCGACACACTGAGTCTTGGTGTCTGCAACGGTTGTCAGCTTATGATAGAGCTTGATCTGCTTGGTGCCGGCACTACAGAATCGGGCGAACCTCGAGTGAAAATGATGCACAACAATTCCGGCAAATTCGAGTCTACTTTCGTATCAATCAAGATTCCGCGCAACCTCACTGTCATGTTCGGCAGTCTCTCAGGCACAACTGCAGGAATCTGGGTGGCACATGGCGAAGGTCGGTTCAACTTCACCGAAAGCCGCAAACCGGCAAAAGTGAAGATTGCCGCAAAATATGAATACTCCGCCTATCCGGGCAATCCCAACGGCAGTGTGAACAACATCGCCGCGCTTGCTTCGGCCAATGGACGCCATCTTGCGATTATGCCGCACCTCGAACGCGCCATTTTCCCCTGGCAGTGGGCTCACTACCCCGCCTCGCGAATCAACGATGAAGCTTCTATATGGATGCAGGCTTTCGTCAATGCCCGCAAGTGGTGCGAAAAAGCAATTAAAAAAGCAAGGTAATACAGCATTAAGCAATTTTAACTCACATAGACACTCCTAAAGCTTTAAATCTTTTGGCAGACTGTCAAAATTGAGTAATTTTGCACATATCTATTGATTACAAAGTATAACGTTAAATACATTTTCTATGAGTTTAAACATCATAGTGCTCGCGAAGCAGGTACCTGATACCCGCAACGTAGGCAAAGATGCCATGAAGGAAGACGGCACAATCAACCGTGCCGCATTACCTGCAATCTTCAACCCCGAGGACCTCAACGCCCTCGAGCAGGCACTTCGGCTTAAAGAAACTCATCCCGGCAGCAAAGTGACTATGCTCACCATGGGTCTTCCTCGTGCTGCCGAGGTTGTTCGCGAAGCCATTTATCGTGGCGCAGACGCAGGCATTGTCCTCACCGACCGTGCACTCGGCGGTGCCGACACCCTGGCAACATCGTACTCGCTGGCTCAGGCCGTTAAAAAATTTGGCAACTATGACATAATTCTTGGCGGACGTCAGGCTATTGACGGAGACACCGCACAGGTAGGTCCCCAGATTGCCGAAAAACTCGGCATTCCTCAGGTAACTTATGCCGAGGAGATTGTCGACCTCAAAGACGGCAAGGTGACTGTAAGACGCCGCCTCGAACACGGTGTTGAAACCGTTGTCGCTCCCCTCCCTTGTGTAGTGACCGTAAACGGTTCGGCTGCCGAATGTCGTCCGCGCAACGCTAAGCGTGTAATGAAATACAAATATGCGGCATCGACCTCAGAAGTGAAGAATCTCAGCGAAGTGGCTGCCGCTCGTGTGGCCGCATATCCAGAGCTCAACATCCCCGAGTGGAGCGCCGCCTATGTAGATGCCGACCCTGAGCAGATTGGTCTCGCAGGCTCGCCTACAAAGGTAAAAGCTATCGAAAATGTAGTTTTCACCGCCAAAGAAAGCCGTTGCCTCGAAAACAACGACCAACAGATTGAAGAGCTCATCAAAGAGCTCATCGTCAACCATACCATCGGCTAATGCCCCTTTACCAATTTTATCACAATGGCAGACAATAATAACCTCATAGTATACTGCGAATACGACGAAGGCCACGTTGCTGATGTCAGCCTCGAACTGCTCACAAAAGGCCGCGTACTCGCCGACCGTCTCGGTGTAACACTCGAGGCACTCGTTATCGGTGACAAGCTCGACGGTATCGAAAACCAGATTTTCCCTTACGGAGCAGATGTAGTTTACAAGGTAGAAGACCCGCGTCTTTTCCCCTATACATCAAATCCCCACTCTGCAATCGTAATCAACCTCTTCCGTCAGATAAAGCCTCAGATTTGCCTCATGGGCGCCACATGCATTGGCCGTGACCTCGGTCCTCGTGTGAGCTCGTGTCTCCACAGTGGCCTCACTGCCGACTGTACGGCACTCGAAATCGGCGACCACAAAGACCCCAAGTCAGGCAAGGAATATACCGATTTGCTTTATCAGATTCGCCCCGCTTTCGGCGGCAACATCGTTGCAACAATTGTCAATCCCGACTGTCGCCCGCAGATGGCTACCGTACGCGAAGGCGTAATGAAGAAAGAAATCTACAACCCCGAGCACAAAGGCGAAGTAATCAACCTCAAGGCTTCTGATTATGTGAGCGACACCGATTTCGTTGTTGAAATCATCGACCGTCATATCGAAAGGTCGAAAGTCAACATTAAAAATGCTTCGATTATCGTTGCCGGCGGTTATGGCGTTGGTTCCAAAGAAAACTTCCAGCTGCTTTACGACCTTGCCGACACACTCGGTGCAGAAGTAGGCGCTTCGCGTGCTGCTGTCGATGCCGGATACATCGAACATGAACGTCAGATTGGACAGACCGGTGTCACCGTCCGCCCCAAACTCTACATCGCTTGTGGTATTTCCGGCCAGATTCAGCACATCGCCGGTATGCAGGAGTCGTCGATTATCATTTCGATAAACAACGACGAAAACGCCCCTATCAACACCATCGCCGACTATGTCATTACCGGTGACATGGAAGAGATAGTACCCAAGCTCATCAAGTATTACAAGAAAAACTCCAAGTAAGCAATGGCTAATTTCTATACAGACAACCCAAGTCTCAAGCATCACCTCAATCACCCCTTGATGCGCAAGATTGTCGAGCTGCGCGAACGCAACTTCACCGAAGCTGAAAAATTCGACTATGCGCCAGCCAATTTCGACGACGCGATGGACAACTACGAGAAAGTTCTCGAAATTGTCGGAGACATTTGCGGCAATAAAATAGCCGAAAACGCCGAAGCTGTTGACCATCAGGGTGCTTCTTGCGCCAATGGCCACGCTTACTACGCCGATGCCACTGTCGAGAACCTCGACGTGTGCCGCAAAGCCGGTATCATGGGCATGGCAATGCCTCGCCGTTTTGGCGGTCTTAACTTCCCTATCACTCCCTATATCATGGCTGCCGACATTGTAAGCCGCGCCGATACAGGGTTTGAAAACCTCTGGGGACTTCAGGACTGTGCCGAAACTCTCTATGAATTTGGCACTGAAGAGCAATGCCAGCGATATATTCCCCGCGTATGCCAGGGCGAAACTATGTCGATGGACCTTACAGAACCCGATGCCGGTTCCGACCTGCAGTCTGTAATGCTCAAGGCCACTCAAAAAGAAGACGGCACATGGGTACTCAATGGCGTTAAGCGCTTTATCACCAACGGCGACAGTGACATCCACCTGGTGCTCGCCCGCTCGGAAGAGGGCACTAAAGACGGCCGCGGTCTGTCGATGTTCATCTACGACAAACGCAACGGCGGTGTTACCGTACGTCGTATCGAAAACAAAATGGGTATCAAGGGTTCACCCACTTGCGAACTCGTATACAAGAATGCTCCAGCCGAGCTCTGCGGCTCTCGTCGCATGGGTCTCATTAAATATGTGATGGCTCTCATGAACGGCGCTCGTCTCGGTATCGCAGCCCAGAGCGTAGGTGTCAGCGAGCTCGCTTATCGCGAAGCTTATCAGTACGCTGTCGAGCGACGTCAGTTCGGCAAAGCAATTATCGAATTCCCTGCCGTAGCTGAAATTCTGGCTATAATGAAAGGAAAACTCGATGCAAGCCGCTCACTCCTTTATGAATGCTCGCGTTTTGTAGACATGTACAAGCTCTACAGCGATATCTCGCGCGAACGGGCCCTCACTGCCGACGAACGCGCCGAGATGAAGCATTATAGCAAACTCGCCGACGCTCTCACTCCCCTTGCCAAAGGTCTCGGCTCTGAATATTGCAACCAAAACGCATACGACTGCATCCAGATTCATGGCGGTTCGGGCTTCATGAAAGACTACGCATGCGAGCGCATCTATCGCGATGCCCGTATCACATCTATCTACGAAGGCACTACACAACTTCAGGTTGTGGCTGCTATCCGTCACGTCACCACAGGCACATACAACTCGCTCCTCAGCACATATGCCGAGGCCGGTTATCCTGCAGAACTCGCCCCCATGGCCGAGACTCTCGCAGCTCTCACCGAGAAGTACAATGCCGCAGTTGCCAAAGTGGCAGAAGCCAACAACCCTGCACTGCTCGACTTCATGGCTCGTCGCCTTGTGGAAATGGCAGGATACATCATCATGTCGTATCTTCTCCTGCAGGATGCCAAAGTTGACTCATCGTTCCTCAACTCTGCAACCGTGTATGTAAACTACACTCGTGCAGAAGTGGAGAAACACGCCGAATTCATTGCCAATTTCAACGCTTCTCAGCTTGCCGCTTACGGCATCTGAGGCACATCACAGCCAAATATAAGCCACCGTCGCCATAGCGGCGGTGGCTTTTAATCATTATGAAAATTTTCATTCACGTAAACGCTCTTACAGGTGGCGGTGCCGAACAGGTTGTAGCGCTGTGGGCGACAGAGTTCGCAAAACTCAATCACGATGTAACTGTCATCATCCGCAACGACGGAAGGCCTATCACATATGTCACCTCCGACGATGTACGTGTAATACGTATCGGGCCGGATAAAGGCAATAAAGT
Organism: Muribaculaceae bacterium; assembly: GCA_003979155.1. Taxonomy (GTDB): domain Bacteria; phylum Bacteroidota; class Bacteroidia; order Bacteroidales; family Muribaculaceae; genus CAG-873. The sequence goes on along the minus strand of RYWL01000005.1, from coordinate 20,980 downwards.
ATCGAAATACATCTGCCGCTTGCGAGAGGCTCGCAGACTTATGAAAGAGATGCGTCCCGATGTTATTATCGGCGTTCTCAACAACGCGACCATTGAAGCCTATCTGGCATCGCGTGGCCTCGGAATACCTGTGATAAACACCGAACACAACACATTCGACCGACCTGCGTCGGCAAAGATGCCGTTGTCGCTCAAAATCAAGAAATTCCTTATTAATCGTCTCTACAGTCATGTGACAGTTCTCACGACTGCAGACAAAGATATTGCGGCAAAATTTTTGAAAAGATTGTCTCTCATGCCGAATCCTTTGGCTTTCGAGCCGCTTTCGACTCCGGAAATTATTGATAGCAAAGAAAAGATCGTGCTTGCCGTCGGGCGTATTGATGTATGGCATTACAAAGGCTTCGACCTCCTTATCGAGGCTTGGGCGAAATCACAACATCCCGGTTGGAGATTGAAAATAATGGGAGGCGGACATGAACAATCGTTTGATTATCTTAAAGGAATCGCACGCCGATACGGTGTCGAGAACTCTATTGAGTTTACCGGATACACTACAAAACCTCTAAAGGACTATCAGAGTGCATCAATCTTTGTGCTATCAAGCCGCTACGAAGGTTTTGGCCTTGTACTTATCGAAGCCATGAGCCAGGGATGCGCATGTATATCGGCCGACCACAAAGGCCGGCAACGCGAAATACAGCAAGACGCGGGCATAATCGTGGATACGGAAAACGCCGAACAAATCGCCGACGCAATCACCCTGTTAGTGAATGATGACAAACTGCGCCGAGAACTTCAGGAAAAAGCTGTAGAGCGCTCAAAAGAATACCTCCCACATAAAATAGCAGCCCGTTGGGATGCTATTTTCAGAGAGGTAATCAAATAAGGGCTTAAAATTCAGATTCAAATCACTTCGAGATTGGCGGCCAGACGCTGACGCACAACTTCGTACATCATCACACCTGCGGCAACTCCGACGTTGAGCGAACCTATATGGCCAAACATCGGTATGGCAGCTCTTGTATCGGCCCGGGCAAGTATTTCCGCAGAAATACCGGAGTCCTCAGCACCCATCACAAGGGCAACGGGTGTGGTAAAATCGGAAAGCGTATAGTTCTGCGACGATTTTTCTGTCGAACAAACTATCTGACAGCCGCTTGATTGCAGGAATTCCACAGCTTTGGCAAGATTTTCCTCGCGACACACCGGAATATGAAGCAAAGCACCTGCCGAGGTCTTCACGGCATCGGCGCCGACACTCACACTTCCGCGCGACGGAATAACGATGGCATTTACACCGCAACATTCGGCAGTACGGGCAATGGCACCGAAATTACGCACATCGGTGATACCGTCAAGCACAAGGATAAAAGGCAAAACGCCGTCCTCAAAGAGTGTCGGAACGATGTCTGACAGCCGGCAGTAGTCTACGGCCGACATCTGGGCTATGACGCCCTGATGATTTTTACGTGTAATCCTGTTCAGCCGTTCAACCGGCACACGTTGAACAGGGATACCGGCTTCGCGGGCCATGCGGCAAAGACGGATCGCGAGATCGCCGTGAAGGTCTTTCTTTATAAAAAGTTTATCGATAGTACGGCCTGCCTCGATTGCCTCGAGTGTAGGATGCACGCCAAAGATATAATCATTGCTGTCCATAATGCTTTTTTAAATTTCAGAAGATTTTTCGAGAAGTGCCCGTGCGTTTGCAAGGGCTGCCGGGTCGGCCGGATTGCCGCTAATCATCAAGGCAAGCTCGGCTTCGCGCTCACGGCGCTCAAGACGCGTAATGCGTGTTGTAGTAGCATTCTCGTCATCTTCTTTAAATACTTTGAAATGTGTGGTGCCTGCAGCCGCCACACCGGGCAGATGCGTAATGGTGATAACTTGAATGGTACGGCTTATGGTATTCATCATCGATGCCATACGGGCGGCGATATCGCCCGATACACCTGTATCCACTTCGTCAAAAATAATCGAAGGCAGATGTATTTTCTCGGCGATAATCGTCTTTATCGCAAGCATCAGACGCGATATTTCGCCCCCCGAAGCTGTATTGCCCACGGGCATAAGTGCCTGGTTTTTATTGAATGCAAAGAGAAATTGAATCTGGTCGAAACCATCTGGAGTCAATTTCCCTCTTGTCAGAGATATCTCGCAACGCAGATTCTGCATACCCAATGGAGCTGCAGTTCGGCGCAGTACGTCGGCAAACTCCGATGCTGCGGCATGCCGTTTGTCGGAAATCTGCATGGCCAGAGTCATCGCATGTTTTTTTGCTTTCTTTGCCGCTTTTTCAAGTCGTACAAGAATATCCTCACTGTTTTCAAGCGCCTCCAGCTGCTCGCCGAGTCGTCGCTGCAGTTCCAGAAGACCATCTGAATCTTCAACATGATGTTTCAATTCAAGCGAATACAGCATACTGAGACGCTGCTCTATCTCATCGAGACGAGCAGGATCGGCAGCAAGGGCGAGGTCGTAGTCGACAAGAGAATCCGTTATATCCGACACCTCGATACGCGCCGATTCAAGTCGCTCGGCGAGTGAGTGGAAGTCGATGTTTTCGTTGCCGTGACCCATTGATGCCGACAGCTCCTCAAGAGCCTGAACAGCCTGCCGCATAAGCGAAAGCGCGTTGTCGGGCGCGTTGACAAGAGGGTCGAGGGCTGCACCGAGGTCGTTTTTAATCTCGTTTACATTTGCCAGAATCTCACGCTCTTGTTCGAGCACGGCATGTTCTCCGGGTTGTATGGCGAGTTCAGCAAGCTGATTATACTGATACTGAAGATATTCGGCATCGTTTTCATTGCGTCGAATCAGCTCGCGCGTATCGGTATACTGCTTAAGAGTCTTCCTGTAGGAGGCATACGCACTGCGGTATTCCAGAAGGAGCTCTGCCGTATCGGCAAGGTTATCGATTATGTTGAGCTGATACTCAGGAGATGCGAGTAAGAGATTCTGATGCTGCGAATGGATGTCGACCAGATGTACGGCAATTTCGCGAAGCACCGGGAGTGTCACAGGCGTATCGTTTACAAAAGCGCGAGAACGGCCTCCTGGGGCAATCTCACGGCGGAGGATGCATTCGTCGCTGTCAGCATCAAGTTTGTTGGCTTGCAGCAGTTCTTTTACAACGGGGCCATTAGATATGTCGTAGATAGCCTCCGTCACAGATTTTCTTGTATGGTCGCGCACCACACGCGCATCGGCACGCTCTCCAAGCAGAAGCGACAGGGCTCCGAGGATAATCGATTTGCCTGCGCCCGTTTCGCCCGTTATGATATTGAATCCGGAGTCGAAATCTATATCAAGTTCGTCAATCAGGGCATAATTTGATATATGGAGCGATTTAATCATTTGTTTTCGGAACCTTTCTTTATTTCGTCAAGTCGTTTTTCTTCTGTAGGATATATTGGTTGCAGAAGGTTGTACACTTTTGTGCGCTCTTCGGCAGGCGCCTTGGAGTAGATATTGACGAGTTCATCGAATTTTGAATCTTTGAACATCGACAGTATCACCGACATGGGAGCGGCCTTATAGATTTTCTCTATCTCGGCAAGAGACTCTGTCACAGCGGCGCGACCTTTGTCGACTGAAACCGACATATTGTCAAGACCCATACGGTGGTATTTATACAATAGCGTACGTATGCCCGAGGTGCCGGCATCTGTGAAACCGCTAAGCACTGCCGAACGGTTTTTAGTATCTTCAAAAGCTTTCCAGCCGCTTTCGCCCGACGACTGAGCCATCTGAACAATCTGCTTAAGACGTTCGAAGTATGGCTCTCCGCCATTTCGCGAAAATGAATCGAAATCTACGGCAAGGAAAAGAAATGCATAAAAATTGAGAATTGCCGTCAGCTGGCTCTCCATGTTATTGACAGAATAAACCAGGGGCTCGTTTTCGGCGTAAATAAACTCAATTTTTGTGTCTTTGAAATTCAGCAATGTCGTTGTATAGGCACTGTTGTACACCGGGCGGGTCTGCTGCACCTGAAGGTCGCCGGTAAATGTGTCGTCCTTGTACTCCTTGATAGTGAAGAACATTCGACACTCTATTTTTTCGTTGGCGGCGAATTGCGCGTTTGTGAACACCGTAGTATTCATATACTCGCTTACCGCCTGTTCGAGTGTCTGGAAGACTTGCTTGTTGGTACCTTCAATCTGGTCGGTATTGAAAGAAACCTGACAATTGAGTTCCTGAGCCTTAACTAAATGCACCAGGGCCAATACAAAAACAACACTGAGGAGAGAGCGATATTTCATGCCGTTATACAGTCTATAATATCGGCGGCCACTTCGGCTTTGCTCTTGAGAGGGAAAGCCGTTTCACCGTCGCGAGTAATGACAGTTATTTTGTTTGTATCCGTGCCAAATCCCGCACCTTTGTCACTGAGGCTGTTGAGTACAATCATGTCAAGGTTTTTGCGTTCGAGTTTTTCGCAGGCGTTTGCGATTCCGTTGTCGGTTTCGAGGGCAAATCCCACAATGAATTGTCCGGGCTTCTTTTTCCGGCCGAGAGTAGCTGCGATGTCATGGTTCTTGACAAGACGTATACAATCCACATCGTCGTGCTCGCGCTTGATTTTATGATCTGTATAGTGCTCGGGGGCATAGTCTGCGACAGCCGCCGCCATTATGGCTATGTCGGTTCCGTCAAAAACGGCCTCCACAGCCTTGAGCATCTGTCGTGCACTTTCCACATTTATCACATGCACACCTGCCGGCTTCGGCATAGCTGTCGGGCCACTTACCATTGTCACTTCGGCTCCGCGTCGTGCAGCCTCAGCGGCAAGAGCGTAGCCCATTTTACCGGTCGAAAAATTTCCTATGAAGCGCACCGGGTCTATCCGCTCATATGTAGGCCCGGCCGTTATCAGCACTTTTTTTCCAACAAGGCTTTGTCCGACAGCAAAAAAACGGTCGAGAACTTCGGCAATTCTCTCCGGTTCTTCCATTCGTCCACGGCCTATGAGATGACTTGCCAGCTCGCCCGTTTCAGGTTCGATGACAGTAACTCCATCGGCTTTCAGTGTTTCGAGGTTTCTGAGTGTCGACGGATGAGCCATCATGTCGAGGTCCATGGCAGGAGCAACAAACACAGGGGCTTTTGCCGACAGGTAGGTTGTAACAAGCATATTGTCGGCAACACCTGTAGCCATTTTGGCAAGAGTACATGCCGTTGCCGGAGCTATAACCATAGCATCGGCCCATAGGCCGATGTCGACATGCGAATGCCATTCGCCCGTATTCGCAGTAAAAAAATCACAGATAACAGGCTTGCCCGAAAGAGCTGACAGCGTGACCGGTGTAATGAATTCCTTACCGGCCGGTGTAATCACAACCTGCACTTCCGCACCAGCTTTTACAAGCAGTCGGAGCAACACCACACTTTTGTACGCGGCAATGCCGCCGGTAATGCCAAGAATGATGCGCTTGCCTTTGAGATTGTTCATTTCTTGCATCTGAGGCGAATACGGGTAAAAGCGTTCTTCGTGTTCAGAGGGAAGTCGCCATTCATAATCCAGCTATAGTAGCCGGGGTCTTTTGATAGAACCTCTTCGGCAAGCTTACCTTTATATTTTCCGAAATTAATTATCTCGCGGCCTTGTTCATCGAAAATCAGGCGTCCCATAAGGTCTACGTTGCGGTTATTGCAGGCATACTCCGAGAGAGCGGCAACATCGCAAGGCAGGTCTTCGTATTTTTCAAGCTGAGCGAGAAGCACTTCCATTGTAGCTGTTGTGTCGGCCAATGCACTGTGTGCGTCTTCAAGATTTTTTCCGCAATAATAGCGATAAGCCGCCACGAGTGTGCGGGGTTCTTTCTTGTGGTATATGGTCTGAACATCGATAAACCGTGCCTTTGAGAAATCAAAGTCTACTTTGGCACGCTCGAATTCCTGATCGAGCAGAGGAATGTCGAAGCGATTGCTGTTGAACCCGGCGATATCACATCCGCTCATGATTTGAGCGAGCGAATTTGCCACCTGGGCAAACGTGGGCTCATCGGCAACATCTGCATCGGTGATATGATGCACTGCGGTAGCCTCTGCCGGAATCGGCATTTGAGGATTTATACGGCGTGTTTTGCTTTTCACCTCACCGTTGGGCATGAGTTTCACAAGTGAAATCTCCACAATACGGTCGGTGCTGACGTTGGTACCGGTGGTCTCAAGGTCGAAAAATACAATCGGTCGGCTGAGTTTTAATTTCATGTTCTACTGATTTGGAATCAGAAATCGCCTACAGTCATAGGCATAAGGAGCATAACAAGCTCTGTATTCTCCGGCTCTTTGCCAGGACGGAACACGCCGGGACGGCCTGCGTCGCCGAGGTTCACAATGACGTCCGCGCCCTGAAGGGTGGTAAGAATCTCCACAAGGTAATTGGCGCTAAAACCGATTGTTAACTCTGTTCCGGTGAACGAGCAAGGCACTTGTTCGCGTGCGCTGGTGCAAAGACTCGGGTCGTTCGATTTCAGAAGCATGCTCTCGGAAGTGATACGGAATTTCTCAAGACCTCCGTCTACTTCAACAAACAGGCCTACACGGCGCACTGCGTTGAGGAATGACAGACGGTCGACTGTAAGCACCTGCGTATTGTTCTTGGGTATCACACGGTTGTAGTCGGGATAGTTACCGTTGAGGAAGGTGCACTGAAATGTGAAGTTTTTGCTCTCAATTACAGCATTCGAGGCATTCATGGTAATGTTGAGAGTCTCTTCCTTGGCAAACACGGTCTTGATTACGTTTGATGGCTTCGAAGGTATCACGCAAGCACCTTTCACACCTGGAGCAGTGCGACGGTCGATGTAGCGGACCAGTTTGCGTGTATCGGTAGCCACAAATGTGATGCTGTCGGGATTTACATCCATCAGCACGCCCTGCATTATCTGGCGGTATTCATCATTGCTTACGGCAAACATCGTATTGTCGAGTCCGGCAATCATCTGCTCGGTAGCGATGCTGAATACGATAGGTTCTGTGCGGGTGTCGGCCTGGAACTGAGGATACTGGTCGCCGGGAATGCCTACAAACGAATAGTGGCCCGACGAATACGACAGTTGTACTTCGAGGGTTTCTTCGTTTATCTTTACTTCCATGCCCTGGTCGGGGAGCTCTTTGAGGAGTTCGACAAGACGACGTGCTCCGAGGCAGAACGAGCCTTCGCCCTTTACGCCGGTGACTTCAAGACGTGCCGTGAGTGCATTCTCCTGGTCCGAACCGGTGATAGTGAGTGTATTGCCCTCAATCTTGATGTGGAAATTATCAAGAATCGAAAGAGCATTCTTCGAATTGATAACCTTGCTTACAGCCGAAGTAGCGCTGTAAAGGGCTTTACTTGAAACGTTAAATTTCATGTTTCTATGGAAGTCTTGGATTAATTTGCAAAAAAATAGACTGAAAACGCAGGTGCGCTTTCAGTCTACAAATTTATGAATTTTGAATGATATTGCAAAATATTACTTGGCCAAAGTAATGGCAATGGCATTGAGGCGGTGCTCGAGTTCTGTGGTTGTAATACGGGTATTGAGTTTTCCGCGATGCGCTATGGAGATATTGCCTGTCTCCTCCGAGACTACCACAGCAACTGCATCTGTCGCCTGGGCTATGCCGAGAGCCGAACGGTGACGAAGGCCGAGTGTGCGTGGCACGTCGCTGTCGTGGCTCACCGGCAGGATGCATCCTGCGGCTTCGAGTTTGTTATGGGCAAGGATAAGGGCTCCGTCGTGAAGCGGTGAGTTTTTAAAGAAAATATTCTCAATAAGGCGGGTGTTGATATTGGCATCAATCACATCGCCGGTAGCTGCGTAAATATCGAGTGGAATCGACTGTTCAATCACAATAAGCGCTCCCGTTTTGCTCTTCGACATGCTCATGCAGGCATACACCACAGGCATTACCCACACAAGAGCTTCATCTTCGGCTTCCTTGCCGTGGTGATGAAAAATCTTGCGCAAAAATTTCCAGCGGCGGTGCGACCCGAGTTCCACAAGAAATCGTTTGATAGGATCTTGAAACAATATTACAAGAATAATCAGGCCTATGGCCATGAACTTATCGAGTATCGTGCCGATAAGACGCATGTTGAATATCTCGGACGCGAGCACCCAAACAACTATGAATGCGAGCACGCCATAGAAGATATTGATGGTGCCCGACTCTTTCATAAGCCGGTAAATATAGAAGAGCAACACTGCGAAAAGCAGTATGTCAACAGCGTCTTTTATTCCGATACTTAACATGGTTCTACAGCATTGAGGATGGTTATTGACTGACGGGCTGCCACGACATCGTGAACACGCAGTATGGCAGCACCTCGTTCGATAGCCACTGCGCCGAGCACAGCGGTTGGAAGCTCGGCCTCCGCTACAGAGATTTGCAACAGTTTTGTGAGCATCGATTTGCGCGACACTCCCACAAGTACCGGACGGCCGAGTATGTCGAACGAGCGCAGATTGCGCATCAACTCATAGTTCTGTTCGAGGGTTTTCGCAAAGCCGAAGCCCGGGTCTATGATTACATCGGCGACACCGAGTTCTTCGAGCTTATTAAGCTGTCGGCTTAATTCTGCAATCACATCGGCTGTGACATCATTGTACTGCGTCATCGACTGCATTGTTGCAGGCGTTCCACGCATATGCATGAGTATGTAGGGGCAATGAAGTTCGGCCACAGTCTCGAACATCTTGTCGTCGAGCATGCCGCCCGAAATGTCGTTGATGATATCTGCACCCCACTGCTCTACGCATTTGCGGGCAACAGAAGCGCGAAATGTATCGACAGACACAGGCACGCCATCACCTACGGCCTCCCGGATTACTCTCAGGGCGTTTTCCAGACGGCGGCATTCTTCTGCCTCAGGCACTTCGCCGGCACCAGGACGCGAAGAATATGCACCGACATCGAGCATGTCGGCCCCTTCGCTCAGCAGTTTCAAGGCCTTGCCGGCAATCTCACCGTCGCTTTGCACTCGCGATTGCGCAAAAAAACTGTCGGGAGTGATGTTTATTATACCCATCACTGCCGGACGATGATACTCGTGTATTCGGCCTCGTATGTTGAGCGAAAAAGGCTGCATGTGCAGATGTTTTACTGGCGGTTGGCGCGTTTGCGCTCGGTTTCGTCAAGAATTATTTTTCGTATGCGCAGATGATGCGGAGTGACTTCGAGATATTCATCCTCTTTGATATACTCGAGAGACTCCTCGAGGCTGAATACCACAGGAGGAACAATCTTGGCCTTGTCGTCGGCACCCGACGCACGCATATTGGTGAGTTTCTTGCTCTTTGTGACATTGACGGGAATATCCTGGTCTTTGGCGTTCTCGCCTACAACTTGACCGGCATAAACCTCTTCCTGGGGGAAGATGAAGAATCGGCCGCGATCCTGAAGCTTGTCAATGGCGTAGGCGTATGCTGTACCCGACTCCATTGCCACAAGCGAACCGTTTGTACGGCGTTCGATGTCACCCTTCCACGGCTGATATTCGAGGAAACGGTGAGCCATGATGGCCTCGCCGCCCGACGCTGTGAGCACATTGCTTCGCAGACCGATGATACCGCGCGACGGAATCTGGAATTCCATCGATGTGCGCTCGCCTTTAGTTTCCATCGACATAAGGTCGCCCTTGCGGCGTGTGACCATGTCTATCATCTTCGATGCGCTCTCTTCGGGCACGTTTATGGTGAGAAGTTCTACAGGCTCACAGTTTTTGCCATTGATTTCTTTGATGATTACCTGCGGCTGACCCACCTGCAGTTCGTAGCCTTCGCGACGCATTGTCTCTATCAGCACCGACAGATGCAGCACGCCTCGACCATATACAATCCACTGGTCTTCACGGTTGCCTTTTTCAACACGTAGTGCAAGGTTGCGGTCGAGTTCGGCTGCGAGACGGTCGCCGACATGACGCGAAGTAACGAATTTGCCGTCCTTACCGAAGAAGGGGCTGTCGTTAATAGTGAAAAGCATCGACATGGTAGGCTCGTCGATAGCTATACGCGGCAGCGGTTCGGGATTGTCGATAAGAGTGACAGTGTCGCCGATTTCGAAACCTTCGATACCTATAAGAGCACAGATGTCGCCGTTTTCCACGCTTTCAACTTTCTTACGTCCCATGCCCTCGAAGGTATGAAGTTCTTTGATACGCTGACGCGACACAGAGCCGTCGCGACGGCACAGTCCAATCTCCTGGCCTTCCTTTACAACGCCACGGTGCACACGGCCAATTGCGATACGTCCAACGTATTTAGAATAGTCGAGCGAAGTGATTAGCATCTGTGTGTCGCCGGGGTTCTCCTCCGGACCGGGAATAATTTCGACAATAGTGTCGAGAAGCGGAGTGATATTGTCGGTAGGTGTGGCGAGGTCGGTACTCATCCAGCCTTGCTTGGCAGAGCCGTAGAGTGTGGGGAAGTCGAGCTGCTCTTCTGTAGCGTCGAGGTTAAACATGAGGTCGAACACCATCTCCTGCACTTCTTCGGGGCGGCAATTCGGTTTGTCGACCTTGTTGATTACAACAATAGGCTTCAGACCTATCTGAAGAGCTTTCTGGAGAACAAATCGGGTCTGAGGCATCGGGCCTTCGAAAGCATCGACAAGAAGAATACAGCCGTCGGCCATATTGAGCACACGCTCAACCTCGCCGCCAAAATCGGCGTGTCCGGGAGTGTCGATGATATTGATTTTGTAATCCTTATAATTTATAGATACGTTTTTCGAAAGAATTGTTATGCCACGCTCGCGCTCGAGGTCGTTGTTGTCAAGAATGAGTTCGCCTGCATTCTGGTTCTCACGAAAGAGGTGTCCGGCCAGCAACATTTTGTCAACAAGGGTAGTCTTGCCGTGGTCGACATGGGCGATGATAGCAATGTTACGTATTTTTTGCATACACTATTGGATTGTTATTCTTTATAACAGCACAAACGGAGCGTCTGTGCACGCTCCATTTATTTATTATTATTTTATTTCTGCAAGTACTTCCTCTGCAACAGGATTGCCTTTGCTGTCGGCAGATATCTTTTTTACAGGTCCTACGCCTTTAGCGTACCAGGCCTCGACGGTGGTCTTGTCGCTGCCCTGAGGCGAAGTCTGCTTGAGCACATAAGTAAGTTTGAGGCATTTCTCATATTTTCCGGCAGGCACTTCCACGTCTTCGAATCCGAGATATTTTACATTCCACAGATTCATTGTCATCGACATGCCCTGCACAGATGCCTTTATCGAGCGGTTTGGTACTTTGGCCTCGGCATCGAACTCGGCCGGCAGGTCGAGCGAGAGATCTCCCTTCACTGTAATAGCTTTCTGTATTTCTACAAGCATCGATTCGTTGAAGGTCTGACCCATTTGTCGCATAGCCTCACTTACGATATTAGTAATGAGTTTGCGAAACTCATCAGCAGTCATAAGATGTTCCACAGTAAGACCTGTCGCAGGATTGTATGAGTACGAGATGTTGTTTTTAATTTCAGCGAAATCGTTGCCTGGAACTTTGTGAGTCTCCTCTACAGTTGAGGAGACTACCGCATCGCCGTCTTTGACGACCGACAGCACCTTGCAGGAATAACCTGTGTCGTAGGTCTTACCCTCAATGGTTGTAGTACCGTTGTATTTGAGGACTGCACCTTCTTTTTCGCACATATACTGGGCATCGGCAGCCAGACAGCCGAAAAGGGCGAGCACTGCGACAAGAGCGAGTTTTTTCATAGCCTTTATATTTATCAACATGCTTTAAAACTCATGTCGAGACCTTTCACAGAGTGAGTGAGAGCGCCTACAGATATATAATCCACGCCGGCTTCGCCATATGCGCGGAGAGTGTCGAAAGTGATGCCTCCGCTCGATTCGATTTCGATACCGGGGCCTTCGGAATGAATTAATTTCACAGCCTCGGCAGTGCGTTCAGGGGTAAAATTGTCGAGCATTATGCGGTCGGCACCGGCCGCGATAGCCTGGCGGATTTCGTTGGTATTGCGCACTTCCACTTCAACACGCAGGTTTTTGCCGTTGGCTCTGCACCAGTTGCGTGCAGCCTCTACAGCCTTGTCGATACCTCCGGCAAAATCGACGTGATTGTCTTTTATAAGAATCATGTCGAAGAGGCCAATGCGGTGGTTGCAGCCTCCTCCAATCTTCACAGCCTCTTTTTCGAGCATGCGCATGCCGGGAGTCGTTTTACGGGTATCGAGCACCTTTGTATCGAGTCCGGCCAGACGGCTCTGATATTTGTCTGTCATAGTGGCAATGCCGCTCATACGCTGCATTATGTTGAGCATCGTACGCTCTGTCTGGAGTAACGAACGTACCGGGCCTTCAACGACAAAAGCAATATCTCCGGGTTTTACATGTGCGCCATCCTGGATAAGCACAGTCATTTTAAGCGAAGAATCGAATTTCTCGAATACTTTGCGCGCTATGTCGACACCTGCAAGTATACCCTCCTCTTTTACGAGAAGATGCTGACGGCCCATTTCATCAGGACCAATGGTGCTGAGAGTTGTGGCATCGCCGTCGCCTATATCTTCGGCAAAGGCAAGGGTGAGCAAATCGTCGATTAATTCGTCTTTACTTTTCATATTTATTCCTTTTGATTCTGCAAAGTTACACAAAATCAACGGCAATTTGTTAATTTTGGGGCATGAAAATTAAGTTGCTTTGTATGGGCGATGTCCGCGACGCCGTTATAGATAAGGCTATATCACAATATAGCAAGAAGATACCATTTTATTGGCCCTTCTCCTACGTATGCCTTCCCGATGTGAAGGCCGCTCGTACGGCCGGAAGCGAAAAACAGAAAGAACTTGAAGGCAAGCGTTTTTTGGCCGAAATAACGCCGGGCGACTTTGTGATGTTGCTCGACGAGCGCGGCAAGCAATTCACCTCGCGTGATTTCTCGGAGTTTATAGCTCGCAAGAGCGTTGAACTGCCCCGCTCTCTCATCTTTGTTATCGGAGGACCCTATGGATTCTCTCAGGAGGTATACAATCGTGCCGACGCACTTATATCTCTGTCGAAAATGACATTTCCGCATGAGCTCGTCCGCCTCTTTTTCGTTGAGCAGCTATATCGAGCCGGCACTATATACCGCGGAGAGCCATATCACCACGACTGATTGTCGTCGGCATAGATTTTCAGGTCTGCCGAAGATAAAAACTATAGGCTTCATGGCCTCTATTTTATTAGCATCTAATGTTATGCCTCCACATTTCTTAAAAACAGCACTCCAACAAATGCTATCCGTTTGAAAAAATTTCTCTTTAAACAGATACAAGGTGTCATTAATTTGTTTCACAACATGACAGCCGTATATCTGCTCACCCCAGATATCTTGCAGCCCGGCATCGGCCATTGCTTTTGCAAAAGATTATCTTTTTGCTCTATCAACGAAGCGAGTATGCCGCAAATTGATATGTAATGCACTGTGTCTAATTCTTCTACCGATTTCCCAATCGTTGATACGAAGAGACGAGTACCATTTCGGCAAGCCAGACAGGTATGTCTGCACCGCACGAAAAATTAGTAACAACATATCTGGAATCTCTGATTGTATAGCTCATGCTGTTGCCGTTAATCGGTGTCCATATTACGAAAAGCAAGCGACAGAGCATATCGCAGCCGCGGAGGACGATATTATGGTTGCAAGCATATTGGCATACAACGCATTGAAGACAATCGAAGCATTGCCCGTTCAAGCCTGCAACCTTTTCATATTGACAGTTATGGAGTTATTCATTAATTTTGCGAAAACATATTAAATACACCGCATTAGGAATGATTAAAGAATTCATTTGTCTTACAGCAATGACAATATGCGCCACAATTGCCTCAGGATGCCACAACGATAACGGCATCACCTCCGTCTCTGCATCGGAATTCAACAAAGAAATAACTGCCGGTACAGCACAGTTGCTCGACGTGCGTACTCCTCAGGAATATGCCGAAGCACATATCGACGGAGCCGTAAACATAAACGTTCAATCCGACAACTTCGGCAAGGAAGCCGAGAAAGAATTGTCGAAAGATTTGGCCATACTTGTTTACTGCCGGAGCGGACGACGCTCAATGGATGCCGCAGAGACACTGGCAGCCCTCGGATATAAAGTGGTAAACCTCAAAGGCGGAATCATCGAGTGGCAAGACGAAGGCCTGCCGATAGTTGCAGCCGAAGCTCCCGAACATAGCGCTGCGCAGTAAAAGAGACAGACAATTAAACGAGAGTACCGACCTATTGGAACAAAGCTCAATCAAGAAAAAGGCTAAAAAATAATGCCAGCACTGCGAAAAATTTGTGGATACGCGATTTTTTGATTAATTTTGAATTGAAAAAGCACTGTCAATTATTCCCGACAAGGCTTTGAAACTGTAAAAGCTTTATGACAAACAACGATTTCAGAAACTTCGCTGTTCATCACCTTAACATGAACGGCAACGCACTCGACCAGTACGCAGCTTTCACTTCAAAAGCTGCCGCGCCGGTCGACTCATACATCAGCCCCACTATTATAGAGGAGCGCCAGCTCAACGTAGCTCAGATGGACGTGTTCTCTCGTCTTATGATGGACCGCATCATATTCCTCGGAACAGAAGTCAACGATTACACCGCAAACGTAATTCAGGCACAACTCCTTTATCTTGATTCGGCCGACCCCGGCAAAGACGTTTCAATATACATCAACTCTCCCGGCGGTTCTGTATATGCAGGCCTCGGCATCTACGACACTATGCAGTATATCTCATCGGATGTAGCCACAATCTGCACTGGTATCGCCGCTTCGATGGCAGCCGTTCTGCTTGTTGCCGGTACAAAAGACAAGCGTTTCGCACTCCGCCACTCTCGCGTGATGATTCATCAGCCCATGGGCGGAGCCCAGGGACAGGCAAGCGACATGGAAATTACTGTACGCGAGATAAAGAAGCTAAAAGACGAGCTCTACCGCATTATTTCCGAGCACTCAGGCCAGCCTCTCGAAAAAGTTGAAAAAGACTCAGACCGTGACTACTGGATGACTTCCGAAGAAGCCCTTCAGTATGGCATGATTGACCGCGTTCTTGTAAAAGCCAACAAGTAAAAAGTCGTAATGGCAAAGAAAAAAGTAATGTATTGCAGTTTCTGCGGCCGGACTGAGGCGCAGGGAGCTACCCTTCTGCCCTCGCCTACCGACGATGCCTGCATTTGTGTAGACTGCATAGAGACCGCGGCTTCAATGCTCGGCATGGTCGACCCAGACGACGAACAGCAAGGCGCTGTAGCTCGCGCCCGTGCAAAAAGCCGAATCGGCGGAAACCCTAAAACAACGGAAGTCGAAAAAAAGCCCATTCCAAAGCCTCATGAAATCAAGGCTTTTCTCGACCAGTATATCATCGGACAAGACCAGGCCAAGAAGTACCTGTCGGTGGCTGTCTACAACCACTACAAACGCCTCGACCAGCCGGAGAACACCGACGGTGTAGAAATTGAGAAGAGCAATATCATAATGGTAGGCCCCACCGGCACCGGCAAAACGCTCATCGCCCGCACTATCGCAAAGATACTTAATGTACCTTTTACTATAGTCGACGCTACAGTTCTCACCCAGGCCGGATATGTAGGCGAAGATATCGAGAGCCTTCTCACTCGTCTGCTGCAAGTAGCCGACTATGATGTGAAACGCGCCGAACGAGGCATTGTGTTCATTGACGAAATCGACAAAATCGCCCGCAAAGGCGACAACCCCTCCATTACACGCGATGTGGGCGGCGAGGGCGTGCAGCAGGGCCTCCTCAAACTCCTCGAGGGCTCAGTGGTCAACGTGCCGCCACAAGGCGGACGCAAGCATCCAGAGCAACCAATGATTGCTGTAGACACAAAAAACATATTGTTTATATGTGGAGGTGCTTTCGAAGGCATAGAGCAGGCTATCGCACACCGTCTCAACTCGAGCTTCGTGGGTTTCTCCACCGATGCCAAATCGCGCCGAATCGAGCGCGACCTCTTCATGAGCCATGTGGCACCGCAGGATTTGCGTACATTTGGCCTAATCCCCGAAATCATAGGCCGACTGCCGATTCTCACTCATCTGTTGCCGCTCGACCGCAATGCCCTGCGACGAATACTCACCGAACCGAAAAACGCCATTACAAAACAGTACGAAAAACTGTTTGACATGGACGGTGTCGAGCTCGTATTCGAACCCGAGGCCCTTGATTATATAGTCGACAAGGCAATCGAATTCAAGCTCGGAGCACGCGGCCTGCGCTCGATTGTAGAAACAATAATGATGAATCCGATGTTCGATATTCCATCGGCTCCCGAAAAGAAATTCACGGTCACTCCACAATTCTGCGCCGAACAACTCGAGGCTGCGCATTTCGATGCTACTGCCGTCTGAGCAACGACACACCCCACATAAAGCAAACAAAGGAAAAGGCAACATAAAAAATCTCCTCAACGCTATGGTAACATCAAGACAACTGACCGACGCTCTAAAGCTCCACTTCGGATTCGACACCTTCAAAGGCAATCAAGAAGCAATCATGCACAGCCTTCTGGAGGGTCGGGACACCTTTGTGATAATGCCGACCGGAGGCGGAAAGTCTCTCTGCTACCAGTTGCCGGCTCTTATAAGCGAAGGCACTGCAATCATCATATCTCCCCTGATAGCTCTTATGAAAAATCAGGTCGATGCGATGCGCAACTTCAGCGAAAACGACAGCATTGCACACTTCCTCAATTCTTCGCTCTCGAAAGGTGCTATCGACACCGTAAAGGCCGACATCATTGCCGGCAAGACAAAAATGCTATATGTGGCCCCGGAATCATTGACCAAAGAGGAGAATATCGAATTCCTTAAAACAGTTCCCATTTCATTCTACGCTGTCGACGAAGCCCACTGCATATCGGAGTGGGGACACGACTTCCGGCCTGAATACAGGCGTATTCGCCCTATAATCAGCGAAATCGGCACGCGTCCCCTGATTGCACTCACAGCAACCGCCACACCGAAAGTGCAGCACGACATACAGAAAAACCTTGCCATGACCGATGTGGCAGTGTTTAAATCGTCGTTCAACCGCGAGAATCTTTATTACGAAATTCGCCCTAAAACCGCTAATGTCGACCGCGATATAATACGTTTCATCAAGCAACGGTCGGGCAAAAGCGGCATCATTTACTGCCTGTCGCGTCGCAAAGTGGAAGAACTCGCCGAGCTCCTCAGAGTGAACGCCATACGAGCCCTCCCTTACCATGCCGGCATGGACCCGGCCACCCGCTCCGACAACCAGGATGCTTTCCTGCTCGAAAAAGTGGATGTGATAGTGGCAACTATAGCTTTCGGAATGGGCATCGACAAACCAGATGTCCGATTTGTGATTCATTACGACATACCGAAATCGCTTGAAGGCTACTATCAGGAGACCGGCAGAGCCGGCCGCGACGGAGGCGAAGGCATGTGTCTCACTTTCTATACCCGCAAGGATATACAGAAAATGGAGAAATTCATGCAAGGGAAACCGCTTGCCGAACAGGAAATCGGCAAACAGCTCCTTGCCGAAACTGCAAACTACGCCGAGTCGTCGGTATGCCGGCGACGTGCCCTCCTCTACTATTTCGGCGAAGTATTCGGAAAAGAAAACTGTGGGAACTGTGACAACTGTCTTAATCCCAAAAAGAAAGTGGAAGCTAAAGATGAATTGTCCGCGGCACTTGAAACAATCGCCGCTCTCAAAGAAAAATTTAAAACTGAATATATTGTTGATGTAATGATGGGCCGCGCCTCTGCAGACGTGCGCAGCTACGGACACGACCAGAACGAACTCTTCGGCTGTTGCGAAGGCTCAAGCATCAAATTTCTCAATGCCGTCATTCAACAGGCGATTATCGAAGGATATATCGACCGTGGCATCGAAGACTACGGCATCCTGCACATAACACCCAAAGGGAAAAAATTCCTCAACAAACCTATGTCTTTCAAAATAGTTGAAGACAACGACTTCTCGGAAGACGCAATCGACGAAGACGCCATAGTGAAAAGTGGGGCCTCTTGCGCCGCCGACCCCGAACTCTTCGCCATTCTCAAAAGCCTGAGACACAACATATCTCAGCATCTCAATCTGCCTCCCTATGTTATCTTCCAGGACCCCTCGCTCGAAGCTATGGCCACGACATATCCCGTTACGATGGAAGAACTGGCCAACATCCCCGGTGTTGGTATCGGCAAGGCAAAACGTTATGGCGACGAATTCGTGAAAGTTATCCGCACCTACGTCGACGAAAACGAAATCGAGCGCCCTGAAGATCTGCGCGTCCGAACTGTTGCAAACAAAAGCAAACTCAAAGTATCTATCATCCAGGCTATCGACCGCAAAATCGACCTCAACGAAATTGCGTTCAGCAACGGCATCGACTACGACCGTCTGCTCGACGAAATTGAAGGCATCGTCAATGCCGGCATGCGACTCAACCTTTCGTATTACATTGATGAGTTCATCGACGAGGATGATCAGGAAGAGATTTTCGACTATTTCCGTACAAGTGACTCCGACAGCCTCAACGAAGCTTACAAGGAGCTTTGCCCGGCATTCAACGAAGACGAGATTAGGCTCATGCGAATCAAGTTCCTCTCCGATCTGGGCAACTGATTTTTGCCGTCCAGCAAACTTAACAGACCGATACATCAAATGGATATAACCACACTAACACGACTGTATACCGACCTCAAGG
Organism: Muribaculaceae bacterium; assembly: GCA_003979155.1. Lineage (GTDB taxonomy): Bacteria > Bacteroidota > Bacteroidia > Bacteroidales > Muribaculaceae > CAG-873. The sequence goes on along the minus strand of RYWL01000005.1, from coordinate 2,274 downwards.
GACATACTCCCTCGAAAGTCATAGAATTACCCTCGTCGGGGTCTAACCGCCGTTATTTTCGACTGAGCGAAGCCGATGGCTCCGACAATGTGATTGGAGTACTCGGCACCTCGAAGGAAGAAAACAGCGCGTTCATATATATGGCACGTCATTTCGCTTCCAAAGGAATACCGGTGCCGGAAGTTCTCGCAGTGAGCGACGATACCATGGCATACCTCCAAACCGACCTCGGCGATTCGCTCCTCTTCGGCGAGATTGAGAAAGGGCGTGTAACACGCTCCTTCTCGGCCCACGAGAAAGAGCTGATGGCACTCACTATCAGCCGCCTGCCCGACATTCAGTTTGCAGGTGCCGACGGACTCGATTTTTCGGTGTGTTATCCTTCGGTCGACTTTGATGTCCGGTCAATCATGTGGGACCTCAACTACTTCAAATATTGCTTTCTGAAAGCCACCGGTCTCGAGTTCAGCGAAGACAAACTCGAAGACGATTTCCAACGCCTTACCACAGTGCTTATGGAGAGTTCCGAAGGCAATACATTCATGTATCGCGACTTCCAGAGCCGTAACGTCATGATTCGCGACAACACTCCGTGGTTCATCGACTTTCAGGGCGGACGAAGAGGCCCCTTCTATTACGACGTAGCATCGTTTCTATGGCAGGCAAAAGCCAATCTCCCAGACAAGCTGCGTCATGAGTTGCTCGACATATACCTACAGTCGCTCAACAAATATCTCCCAATCAGACGTGAGGAATTCCTCGAGCGCCTGCGTCATTTCGTTCTCTTCCGCACACTCCAGGTACTCGGAGCATATGGATTCCGCGGTTATTTCGAAAAAAAACCGCACTTCATGCAGAGCGTGCCGTTTGCTATAGCCAACCTCCGCAACCTTCTGCAAAAACCGTATACAGAGTACCCATACCTCAACGAATTGCTCATTCGGCTTGTCAACATGAAGCAGTTCACAGACGGGCTCGACGGCAAGCGGCTCACCGTAAGAGTTCTCAGCTTCGCGTATAAAAAAGGCATTCCGAACGACCCCACAGGAAACGGCGGCGGATACATATTCGACTGCAGAGCCATTAATAATCCGGGCAAATACGACCGCTACAAGCCTTTCACCGGGCTTGATGCCAATGTAATCAAATTCTTGGAAGACGACGGAGAGGTCTACACCTTCCTTGAACACTGCCATGCGCTTGTAGATGCTTCCGTACAGCGTTATATCGACCGCGGATTTACAAATCTCATGATTGCTTACGGATGCACCGGTGGTCAGCACAGGTCGGTATACTGCGCACAGCACACCGCCGAGCACATTGCCCGTAAATTCAATATCAGGGTAGAACTCGTACACCGCGAGCAGGACATGCAGCAGACTTTCAATATCAAAGAATAACACACATCTCCCGCCGCGTGCCATATGGTAGCGGCGGGAATTTTATATCCTTATGATAGCAATTATTTTTGCAGCCGGCATAGGCTCGCGCTTAAAACCGTTCACCGATTTTCACCCCAAGGCACTCGCTCCTTTAGGAAACAAACCTGCCCTTGTCAGGGTAGCCGAAAAAATGGCCGATGCCGGCGCGCGGCGCATAATCGTAAATGTTCATCATTTCCCTCAGCAGATTATTGACTGTCTCTCAGCCTTGCCTTTTGCAGATATAATCGAAATAAGCGACGAAAGCGCACTGCTGCTTGATACCGGCGGAGCGCTCGTAAAAATAGCCGGCGAAAGCCATTCGTTTGCATCGGCATCAGACCACGAGCCATTTGTGGTGCATAACGCCGACATATATACCGATTTCCCGATTAAGGACATGATGTATGCTTTCGAAACATCGGGTTCCGACGCCACAATCCTCGTTGACCCCGAGCGTCATAGCACACGTCATTTTCTGTTCGACAGCCACGGCAATCTTTGCGGCTGGGAAAACACAGCAAAAGGCCTTCTGAAACCGGCAGACCTAAAAGACGCGTCAGGCTTGACAGCGGCAGCCTTCGGCGGAGTGCACGTGTTGAGCAAGCGCACAATCGAGGCTCTCGGCAACTCATCTCCGGCAGTTCTGTCGCCCTTCAGTATCACCGACTGGTATATCGATAACTGCAACCGCATTGTCATAAAAGCGTTTACCCCTGCCGAGAACTATAATTGGCACGACATCGGCACTCCCGAAAAACTCGAAGCTGCACAGGCCTGCTTCGGGCGCATGGTAATAAACCTGTGTTTAGGCGTAAAGATTACATAGTCTGAAAATGAAAAATTTAGTGTC
>RYWL01000053.1:2539-10147 GCA_003979155.1 Muribaculaceae bacterium | reverse complement strand
TCATTATATAATAAAAAAGTTATCAACATACCTGCCGGAGGCTTCCGCAAAAGCCATAGGAGTTTACAATTGCAAACAGCGCCGTGGTTGACAAACGCAAAAAACTGCCGGCCAGATCACTTTGAACACCTTGAAATAGAGAGCGCATAAGCTACTTTCTTCTATCACAGTGGCGGATAATCGTTTTTTTTGCTTAATTTTGCGAATCAATACAAACATCCGCAGATGTCCGATAAAAAAAAGAAACCGCAGTGGCTCGGTAAACTGCTCAAGTATGGCATTCCCCTGATAGTCAGTGCAGGGTTGTGCTATCTTTTGTTCATGGGTATAGACTACCGTGAAATGCTTGATGTAGTTCGCCGTCAGTGCAACTTCAACTGGCTGTTGCTCATGATGGCCATAGCGGTGTTGTCGCATGTCTGCAGAGCGGCAAGGTGGCGCATACAGCTCAAGGCACTGCATGTCGACGCACCCTTTTATGTGCTGGTATACAGTATTTTCGGTACATATGCCGTCAACCTTGTCTTTCCGCGCCTCGGCGAAATCTGGCGTACCGGATATATAGCGCAGCGACAGAACGCCAGATTCACGACTGTGTTCGGTTCGATGGTCGCCGACCGTCTTGCCGATACGGTGACAGTAGTTCTGATACTCTGTCTCACACTGCTTGTGGCATCAGGCCCGATACTTGATTATCTCTCGCGCAACGGCGAGACATTTGCCGGCGCGGTGGCCTTCCTCCGCTCGCCATGGCTCTGGTGCGTGTTTGTTCTGTGTGCAGCGGCAGCATGGCTTCTGTTGACAGTGCGGAGCAATCTGCGGTGGATAAACGTGGTGCAGAAAGTAGTGAAAGACTTGTGGGCCGGTTTTGCGGTCGTATTCCATATGCCCGGCACACTACGGTGGCTGCTGTTCTCCGCCGGGATATGGGGATGTTACTTTCTGCAGATGTATGTGTCGTTTTATGCCTTTCCCTTTACTGCAGAGCTCCTTTCCGCCTATGGCGTGGCTCCGGCCCTTGTGGCATTCACTCTCTCGAGCATCTCGATGGGCGTGCCCTCGAACGGCGGCATCGGTCCCTGGCAGTGGGCTGTGATATTCGCTCTCGGCATCTACGGCACAGGTCAGGTAGAGGCTGCGGCCTTTGCCAATCTGGTGCTCGGCTGCAACACTTTGTTGCTTGTGGTGTTGGGTATCATCACTTTCGCAGGAATAGCACTCGACCGCCGCAGGACGGCCGGGATAAATAATAAAGAAATACGTAACAACAAATAAACGAAAATGGCAAAAGTAATTATCATCGGCGCAGGAGGTGTGGGCACAGTAGTGGCCCATAAATGCGCACAGCATCCCGAAGTCTTCTCCGAGATAGTAATAGCTTCGCGTACCCGTTCGAAGTGCGATGCCGTGGCTGCCGCCATAGGCAAGCCCAATGTAAGCACAGATACTGTCGATGCCGACAGTGTCGAACAGCTCTGTGAGCTCTTCCGCCGTCATAAGCCCGACATGGTAATCAACGTGGCTCTTCCCTATCAGGATCTTACCATAATGGATGCCTGCCTCGCATGTGGTGTAAACTACCTCGACACTGCCAACTATGAGCCCCGCGATGTGGCTCACTTCGAGTACTCGTGGCAGTGGGCCTACCGTGAGCGCTTCGAGAAGGCCGGTCTCACCGCCATACTCGGATGCGGTTTCGACCCCGGAGTATCGGGCGTGTTCACCGCATATGCCGCCAAGCACTATTTCAGCGAAATGGAGACCCTTGATATCGTGGACTGCAACGCCGGCAACCACGGCAAGGCTTTCGCCACTAACTTCAACCCCGAAATCAATATCCGCGAAATTACTCAGAACGGCCGCTACTACAAAGAAGGCGAGTGGGTTGTGACCAAGCCTCTTGAGTTCCACCGCACGCTCAACTATCCCAACATCGGTCCGCGCGAGAGCTACCTGCTCTATCACGAAGAGCTCGAATCGCTCGTGCTTAACTTCCCCACAATCAAGCAGGCCCGTTTCTGGATGACTTTCGGTCAGGAATATCTCACACACCTCCGTGTGATACAGGATATTGGCATGGCCCGTATCGACGAGGTGGAATATAATGGTCAGAAAATAGTGCCTCTTCAGTTCCTCAAGGCAGTGTTGCCCAATCCGCAGGAGCTCGGCAAGAACTATCACGGCGAGACCTCGATTGGTTGCCGTATCGCCGGCAAGGATAAAGAAGGCAAGCCCATGACCTACTACATCTACAACAACTGCTCGCATGAAGAGGCCTACAAAGAGACCGGCATGCAGGCCGTGAGCTACACCACAGGCGTGCCCGCCATGTGCGGCGCCATGATGTTCCTCACCGGCAAGTGGAACAAGCCCGGTGTGCATAATGTAGAGGAATTTGATCCGGACCCATTCCTTGCTGCAGTATCGGAGAACGGCCTTCCCTGGCATGAAGTGCTCAACGGCGACCTCGAACTCTAAAACACCACTTTCATCGTCATGCCTTCCTTTGTAAGCGCGACAGTAATTACGCATAACGAGGCTGCAAACATAGAGCGCTGCCTCAACTCGCTCATCGGCGTTGCCGACGAGATAATCGTTGTGGATTCGCTTTCGACCGATGCTACCGTAGACATCTGCCGTCGATATGGCTGCAAAGTCACCGAACGGGCCTTTACCGGCTACGGCTCGCAGCGGCAATATGCGGTCGGGCTTGCCAACGGGCGCTATGTACTCTCGATAGATGCCGACGAGGCCCTCTCCGACGACCTGAGGCGAAATATTATAGCTCTCAAAGAGCAGGGGATGGAGCATCGCATGTATCGTTTCCGCATAGTGAATTACGTGTGCGGACGGCCTATGCAGCGCAGCGGTATGAAACCTTACTCGGAGATAAGGCTCTTCGACCGCCGCTATGCCAACTGGAATCTGCTCGATGTGGGCGAACGACTCACCTATCCAGGAGGTGTGAGCCCGGTGCTGATACCCGGCGAGATGTATCATTACCGCTGCACGACTTACGACGAGCTTGATTACAAGGAGCTTCGCAATGCCGAAATCCGCGGACGTGTGATGGCAGCCGCCGGCATATCGGCAATCGCTCCGTTGAGGTTTGTGCGCGCAGTGGCTTCGTTTTTGAAATGCCAGTTGCGCGACGGCGCGATATTCGACGGCGAGGCCGGCAGGCGTATCTCCAGAGCACGCTATCTTGCCACGTTGGCTGCTTACCGCACTTCGTACAGGCTTATAAAGGCACAGAGCAAGGACAATATATGATATGAACATAGTCCATCTGGTATCCAATAAAGTGTGGGGCGGAGGCGAGCGCTATGTGCTCGACCTCTGCCGCCGCTCTGCAGAGGCAGGTCACAGTGTGGCGGTGATTACCCGTGGAGCCCGGTCCGTCGACGCACCGTTTGCCGCGGCCGGTTTCGCTCCCGGCCATTTGCCGCTGCGCGGCGTGCTCGATATTGTCAGCCCTATTGTCCTTGCCCGTGTGCTCAACCGCATGTCGGCTCCGATTATAATTCATGTGCATAACTTCAAGGATGCTTATACGGCCGTTAGGGCTCGCGACCTTATGGCCGACAGTTCCGCAGCTCGTGTTGTGTTGACTCGCCACCTGGTGAAAGCGGCCAAAGACAGCGCCATGGAGAGGCAGCTCTACCGCTCTGTCGACGAGATGATTTTTGTCTCTGAGGCTGCCCGGCAGGCTTTTCTCAGCGGGCGTCCCGGTTGCGACGAAACGAAGCTACACGTGGTGCACAACTCCATAATTCCGCCCGGACCGCTTGACAGGGTTTCTTCGGACGACGGCAAGGTAAGGCTTCTCTATATAGGTCGTATCAGTCCCGAGAAAGGTGTCGACGTGCTCGTAGACGCAATGGCAAAGCTCTCCGATTTGCCAGTCCACCTCACTGTGGCCGGTGTAGGCCGCGGCAAGGATGTACTGCCGCTGATGCGCGAGTGCCGCAACAGCCGAATCGACGGCCGCGTCGAGTGGCCCGGGCATGTCGCAGATGTCTACCGTGCCATTGCCTCGGCCGACATCGGCGTGCTCCCCACTCGTGTCGCCGAGGCTTTCGGGCTGTCGGCGCTCGAGTTTATGAGTCAGGGCGTGCCTGTCGTGGCTTCGGCATCGGGCGGAATACCCGAAATTATTGCCGACGGCACCGACGGATTACTTGTGGAGCCAGGCAATCCTGAGGCACTTGCCAGAGCCATTCGCCATCTTGTAGCCGACAGAGAAGTGCGTGAGAGCATAGGCAGCGAGGCAAAGAAAAAAATTGAAACACAATTCGGCTACGAAGAGTTTTTCAAAAAAATAAGCGACATCTATGAAAGTGCTTTTACGCGTAAACGATGACGTTGCCGGTGCCCGAGCGCTTGCCCACAGTCTTGCCGACGACGGCCTTCCGGCCGGAGCCCGAGAGATATACTGTGGCCGCAACATAGTGGCGGTAGTGGGCGAGAGTAGCGGAGAATCATTATGTGTCAAGGCTTTCGGAGTGCCGGGCATAATCAAAGGCCTCATATACGGTCTGTTCCGCAAGCCGAAAGCCCTTCGGGCCTATGACAATGCCGAAGAACTGCGCCGCAGAGGGTTCGACACTCCCGAGCCCGTATGTGCCGTCACTCTTATCGAGTGCGGATGTCTGCGCCGGTCTTACTATGTATGCCGCTATCTGGAGAACTGGTGCGAGCTTCGCGGTGTTGAAAAACGCTCCGACTTCAGCCGGATAGCCGGTGCGCTTGCCGTATATATGAACCGCCTCCACCGCGCCGGCGTTTTTATGAAGGACTTTACCCAGGGTAATATACTTTTCCGCTGCGATGATTCAGGAGCATACCATTTCATGCTCGTGGATATCAACCGCATGGAGTTCGGTGTAAGTGATCCGAAAAAACTCATGGGTAATTTCGGCGCCGCACTCGACACGCGAGAAGGTATTGAGGCTCTTGCCGGGGCATATGCAGCCCTGCAACCCGAAGGAGAGCGGTGTGACGTTGCTGCCCGGGCAGTGAAAATCTATGACGACCGTCAGGCCACATTGTGGCGCAGACGGCATATAAAGGAATTTATACGAGGAAAGAAATGAGCGACAAGGTACGCATTTCAGCCGTAGTGCAGACATATAATGCAGAGAAACACCTCGAGAAGTGTCTTAAGGCCCTTGAGCCTTTCGATGAGATACTTGTGGTGGACATGGAGAGCACCGACGCCACCCGCGACATAGCAGGGCGGGTCGGAGCGCGTGTAGTGGTGAAAGAGCGCGGTGAGCACCGCATGGTGGAGGCGTACCGCGATTTTGCCATACATGAGGCTCTGTACGACTGGGTGCTTGTGGTCGATGCCGACGAGATTGTGCCCCGTGCTCTTGCCGAATATCTTTATGCCGAAATCGAACGCGACCCCTCGCCGCGAGCTATTATGATTCCCATAAAGAATTATTTCATGGGCCGTTGGATGCATGCCTATTATCCCGATTATATCCTTCGTTTCTTTAATCGTGTCGGTGCCTCGTGGCCATATGAAATACATTCTCGTCCTACTCATCAAGGGCCTAAAGTATATATTCCGGCCAGTCGTACCGATTTGGCGTACATACATCTGTCCAACGAAAGTGTGGGACAGACTTTCAGCAAAATGAACACGTATACCGACCGCGAGAAATCGCGACGTGCAGCATCTTATTCGCCTGTCAAGCTGATTTACGACCCTCCTTACCGTTTCTTCAAAAGCTATGTGCTCAAAGGCGGCTTTCGCGATGGCTGGCCCGGATTTATACATGCTGTGCACGATGCTGTATATCGTTTCTCCATTCTTGCAAAAATACAGGAAGACCGTGAAGCTTGTAAATCCGACAAAGACATTGACCGTGATGTAGCTGCCAACTCCTGAATTTCTTATTCTTTACTCCTCTGAAATATGAACATAAAAATCTTCTGCACCAATACCGGCGAATACCTCGATGTGGCCGGCGGCTCGACACTGGCGCAAATAGCAACGGCTATAGAGCCGGGTCTCGGCTTCAAGCCTATCTGTGCCCGTGTGAACAACAAGACCGAGGGCATGGGTTTTGCCGTGTATATGCCCAAGACAATAGAATTTCAAGACCGTACCACTGGCTCGGGTCCGCGTGTCTATACGCGTTCGTTGTGCATGCTGCTTTACTCTGCTCTGCAGGACGTGCTGCCCGACACCCGTCTACGCATAGAGCATTCAATCAGCCACGGCTACTATTGCCGCCTTGCCGGCTATGCAGATGTGCCCCAGACGCTTATCGACGATGTGTTTGCACGTATGCGCGAACTGTCGGCGGCCGATGTGCCCTTCTGCCGACACGAAGAGCCGACCGAGGAAGTGAAGAAAATGTTCGACCGCCGCGGCCAGCACAGCAAAAGCGAACTGCTCCGCACCACGCGCGAACTTTATACCGTATATTATTCGTTGGGCGACGTGTGCGACAGTTACTATGGCGCACTGGCACCTTCGACCGGTTATATCGACGTTTTCGATATAATCAAATACAAAGAAGGCTTTCTGCTAATGCCTTTCGATGCGGCCGACCCGAGTCGCCCGGCACAGTATATCGCTCAGGAGAAGATGTACAAGGCGTTCACCGACTACGTGAAATTCAACCATATCATAGGAGTGTGCGACGTTGGCGGACTCAACACTTGTGTGATGAACCGCAAGACTGCCGACCTCATCAATGTGGCTGAGGCGCTGCACGAAAAGGCTCTCGCACATATCAGCGACGAGATAACGAAGCGTTACCGCGAGGGGGGCGCACGCATAGTGCTCATCTCCGGGCCGTCGTCGTCGGGCAAGACCACTACAACCAAGCGACTGGCCATACAGCTGATGACCAATCTGCTCAAGCCTCAGATGATATCGCTCGACGACTATTTTATCAACCGCGAGCTTACCCCTCTCGATGCCGACGGCGAGTATGACTACGAATCGCTTTATGCCCTCGACCTCGAGCAGTTCAACGCAGACCTCAATGCCATTCTTGCCGGCGAGGACGTGCAGTTGCCGTCGTATAACTTCGAAAAAGGCTGCCGGCAGTACAAAGGCAAGCATATAAAACTCGACGAAGGGTCAATACTGCTGATTGAAGGTATACACGGACTAAATCCCGAACTTACGTTGTCGATACCCGAAAAAATGAAGTTCAGACTCTATGTGTCGGCGCTGACCACTCTGTCGATAGACGACCACAACTGGGTGCCTACCACCGACAATCGCCTGCTGCGCCGCATAATACGCGACTTCAAATACCGCGGCACATCGGCCGAGGACACCATAAAGCGTTGGCCGAGCGTGCGTCGCGGCGAAGACAAATGGATATTTCCGTATCAGGAAAATGCCGATGCGATGTTCAACTCTTCATTCGTCTTTGAGCTGGGTGTGATGAAAGACTATGCCGAGAGCATACTGCGCAACGTGCACGCCGACGTACCCGAATATGCCGAGGCCTACCGACTGCGCAAATTCCTCAGTTACTTCAAGTCGATAAGCTCCTCCTTGCTGCCGTCGACATCGCTACTCAGAGAATTTTTGGGAGGAAGTTCGTTTAAATACTGACTTTTAGAGTGCTAAAA
>RYWL01000053.1:0-2529 GCA_003979155.1 Muribaculaceae bacterium | reverse complement strand
ATTAATTAATTTTGCACAATAAACGGAAGCAGACCATAAGCAAGAGCTAAACCAAAGAAATGGAAAAGATTGATAACCTCGACAAGAAAATTCTCAAGATAGTAATGCATAACGCCCGCATCCCCTCTAAGGATGTGGCCATGGACTGTGGTGTGTCGCGAGCCGCCATACATCAGCGCCTTCAGCGTCTTATCGACATGAAAGTGATAACCGGCTCGGGCTACCATGTAAATCCGAAGATGCTCGGTTTGAGCACCTGCACGTATATTGGTGTCAATCTTGAGCGCGGAGCCATGTACAGAGACGTCGTGCCCGAAATTACAAAGATACCCGAGATTGTGGAGTGTCACTTCACCACCGGCCCATATACCATGCTCCTGAAGCTTTATGCCCGCGATAATGAGCATCTGATGGAGCTGCTCAACAAGAAAATTCAGATGATTCCCGGTGTAATCGGCACCGAGACTCTTATCTCGCTCGACAAATCAATCGACCGTGAGATACCCATAAACCTTAACGATAACGAATAGCAATACAATGACCAATCAGACACCCCGCTGGACCGAGATAGAGCATCTTCCCGAATGGGATGAGGAATTCTACCATATCTACACTGCCAAGAAGTTCGGCAAGTGGGTGATGATTAAGACCCTGCGTCCGGAGTATGCCGAAGTCCCGCGCTATCAGGCTATGATAGAGCAGGAATTCGACGTGCGCTATAGCCTGGCACATCCCAATATCATCATGATAAATGATTTTGAAGATATACCGGGCATAGGGCGCTGTATAGTCACCGACGATGTGTATGGCGACAGCCTTGCCAAGCTCATAAAGGAAAAGCGCGTCACACGCAAGCACGTAGAGCAGTTGCGGCATCAGCTTGTCAACGCCCTGGAGTATATCCAGAGCCAGCATATAGTGCATCCGCAGCTCAAACCCGAAAACATTATCTTCACAGAAAATATAGGCAATCTCAAACTGATAGATGTAGGCTACGAGCAACGCCCGTCGTTGTCGCACCAGTCGACCTCCGACGACATCTACAATTACGGAGCAGTGCTCAATGCCGCGCTCGATGCCGCTGATTTCGACGACCCGACTCTTCGGCATATTGCCTCGAAGTGCACCGACTCTAATCCCCGGCATCGCTACAACAATATGCAGGAAGTGCATCTTGCGCTTGAAAACCGTAGAAACAAGAGTCTTTACGGCATAATAATAGGCTTTTTGATAGTGATGGCGCTTCTGTGCCTGTGGCTTCTCTCTCCTTATGCGCCGAAGCCTATAGGCGACTGACGTGACGCAATCACAATTTTTTGCCGACTTATCTATATCATAAATTTTACGAATGTCATCAGTCTACGTTCACCCCATATCCACTGATGCCGACCAGCTTCGCCAGTATGTGCAGTTCGGCATCGACAACTACAAAGGAAATAACTGCTATGTGCCGCCGCTGATTAGCGACGATGTCAACACCCTTCGGCCCGAAACCAATCCGGCATGGGACTTCTGCGAGGCGCAGTCGTTCATGGCATTTCGCAACGGTGAGCCTGTGGGAACAATCACAGCTATCATAAACCGTGCCTCCAACGAAAAGACCGGCAAGCGGCAGATGCGTTTCGGCTGGGTGGAATTCATTGATGACAAAGAGGTTGTCGACGAGCTTTTTGCCGCCGCCGAAGCATGGGGCCGCGAGCGTGGCATGACCGAGATTGTGGGTCCGATGGGCTTTACGGACCTCGACCACGAGGGCATGCTCATCGAGGGCTTCGACGAACTCGGTACAATGGCCACAATCTACAATCATCCTTACTATCCGGTGCATATGGAGCGCATGGGTTACACGAAAGAAGTAGACTGGGTCGAGTTCCGCATCACCGTGCCCGATGCAATCCCGGAGAAGCATGCCCGTATAGCCGATATCATCAGCCGCAAATACGGTCTGTCGGTAAAACGCTTCAGCTCTAAGAAAAAGCTGAAAGAAGAATACGGCTACGCCATCTTCGCCCTTGTAAATGAGGCTTTTGCCAACCTTTATGGAGTGGTGCCCCTTACCAAAAAGCTGATTGACCACTATATCGATGTATATCTGGGCATACTCCGTCTCGACGACATCTCTCTGGTAGTGGACGAGAAAGGCGAGTTGATTGCATTCGGCATAGCAATGCCCTCGCTGTCGAAGGCTCTGCAGCAAAGCCACGGGCGGCTTTTCCCTTTCGGCTGGTATCCGCTGCTCAAGGCAATACGCGGCAACAGCGATGTTGTAGACCTGCTTCTGGTGGCCGTAAAGCCCGAATATCAGAGCAAGGGTGTGAATGCCGTAATTTTCGCAGACCTCATTCCCCGTTTCAAGGCAAGCGGCTATAAATATGCCGAGAGCAACGTCGAACTCGAAGACAACTCCAATGTGCAGAAGCAGTGGGAATACTTCGAGCACAGGCAGCACCGCCGCCGCCGCGCGTTCATCAAGCAGCTGTAATCACGTTTTAAAAATATCAACGCAAAGCGTTGAGCTACCTGTACGGA